>CAUVMY010000249.1:0-3073 GCA_963552845.1 uncultured Bacteroidia bacterium | reverse complement strand
GGTGCGTGTAATTGTGGGGAGTGAAACGATGGATGATCAGGCATCGCAGCGCGTAGCTCTCGAAATTGCACGGAAAATTCAAGAGGAAATGACCTATCCAGGTCAGGTAAAGGTCACGGTGATTCGCGAGACTCGTGCAACGGGGATCGCTAGGTAAATCACTCGTTGTTTCAACGCAAGAAATATGCAAAAGAGGTGTAGCAATGGGCTCCACCTCTTTTTTTATCTTTGATCATTATAACCACATAGTTCTTAGCACAATGCGTAAATCGTACTTGGTAAGCGTTATTCTTTCTCTTTTAGGCTTAACTCTTTGCGCACAAGAAACTACGCTGCAACGTGTTCGCATTGATCAGCCTATGTCCGTGCTGTTGCAAGAACAACTCGCTAGAGATGGGGTAGAGTTACTTGACTTCTTAGGTGGTAACGAATATGTGGCTCGTGTCGGGAAACATGCGTTGCAACGTGGTGCACGCTTGCGTAATTCGTCTATTTCATTCGCACCTTATTCAGCAACTGAGAAGATAGCACCTAGTCTTTTGCATAATAGAGGCGAACTGGTTGTACGGGTCTTTCTTGTTGCCGAGTCCGAGCTTCGAGCTGTACGAGACTGTGTTGAAACTCTAGGTGGTACGTATCTATCGTACGACGAGTTATTGCGTGCTGTACGCTGTGCAATACCTAGTGAACATCTTCAAGAGCTTGCGAGGCACGATGCTGTGCTTTGGGTACATCCGTTACCGCGACAGCGTAGCATTCAGGATTGGGCTGGAAAACAGTTGAGTGGAGTCCCACTTGTTCAGCACGAAGGTAATGCGGTTGGTCTCGATTTAACAGGGCGTGGTGTGCGTATTGGGATCTGGGATGAAACGATAGATCCGCATCCCGATCTCGTCGATAAAGTTTCCGTACAAGAGAAAGAAATGCAAAGCACTGGGCATGGTACGCATGTGGCGGGGATCATCTTAGGGGCGGGCTTTCTACAGCCAGCGGCTCGCGGCATGAGTCCGCAGGCGAGAGCTTGGAGTTATAATTTTAAGTTTGACGAGTCTGGGCGCGACGAGTGGGATGAGATGCAGGATGCCTATCAGCAGTACCATTTTTCGCTCACAAACAACTCCTATGGAGTAGCTTATACAGAAGAAGGATGCTCTGACTACGAACAAATGGTATACGATCTCGATGCCCCTTTCGATCTTCTTGCCCAGCGCTACCCACTGCTCACTCACGTGTTTGCGGCGGGTAACGAGCGGAACAATACCACCTGTGCTTCCAAATTTAATAATGGTTACGGTTCATCGCCCAGTCGTGGGAAAAATCTAATCTATGTAGGAGCTGTTACTGCTGATGCACGTATGACTTCGTTCTCTTCTTGGGGACCTATGGATGATGGGCGACTTATTCCGACCGTTGTTGCACACGGGGCAAAAGTATTAAGCACAGACAGAAGCAGTGGCTACACGCGCCTTTCGGGTACTTCTATGTCTTGTCCTGCTGTGACAGGGCAACTCGCTCTGGTTACAGAGTATTATGCACGTCAGAACAATAATGAGATACCGCGTAGCGATTTGTTGCGAGCTTTGGTGGCCAATACTGCGGAAGATATTGCGCCCGAAGGACCAGATTATGCGACAGGCTACGGTTTGGTAAAGGTTTCAAATATGATAGAGGCGCTACGTAGTCGAAATTATATTCTAGACAGTTGTAACGGACAGGGCGAACAGAACGACTATGAGATTTTTGTTCCAGATGGCGTAAAGAGAGTACGAGTCATGCTAGTTTGGAATGATGCTGTAACACTCCGTTCGCATGCATGGGGGGAGAAAGCGCTTGTAAATGATCTGGATCTAGTTGTTGAAAATGGGAACACAATACTACTCCCATGGATACTAGACCCCATGCATCCGAGTCATGCGGCAACACAAGGTAAAGATTGCCTGAATACGCTGGAGCAGGTTACGGTATCTTCGCCACAACGTATCTTGAAAGTTTCGGTTTGTGCCACAGCGCTCCCGAGACCTAGTCAACCATTTGCTTTAGTTTGGTACTTTGAGCAGGAGCCTAAAGCCGCTTTCTTATTACCTCGTGCTGGTCAAAAGCTTGGTGAATATTTTACTGTTGCTCTCAGTGGGCTGACTCCACCTATTCAGTTACGAGTGTTCAACAAATTCGGCACAACGCTAAATTTTAGCACATTGTCTAGGAGCACAGAAGAACTCCAGTTGGATGTAAAGGGTTTTGATACGGTATATCTCGAGGCTACCGATCTTCATGCTCGCAGAATAACTTCGGGTAAGTTCGCATGTATTCCAGTCCCACAATTGCTTCGCTTAGACAGCTCAAAAGAAATTGTGGGTGGTTTTAAACTTTCGTGGCAAAAGGTGGAAATCCCAAACTCCGAATTCCACTATAGTATTTGTATTGCTTGCAGTGCTGATGATAATTGGCAGGAGATTGGGCGGGTTAGTGCAAGAGAGAGCTCGTATGAGATAGCGCCTACACAGCTTTTTGGTTCAACTCGTGTTGCAATTGCCGTGCGATTGGTATTGGGTAACGTACAAGGACAATTATCGCGCGCACTATTTACCCCGCTACTTCCTCCGAGAACAAATGCAACGATCTCTACTCTTCCGTCTTTATATGCTAGTATGCGGATGACGGATGCTGTTCATCAGCCGCTTGAAGAGGGAGCTATTGTGGCTGTAGGTGCTATGGTTAATTTGAAAGTACACTTGGCGGCAGAGAGGGAATTGAAAAAGTTGCTAGTGAATGGCGAAGAGTTGCCATTTAGCGTTGTAGGGGATGGAAATTATACTGCTTTGTTTCAAATCCCAACACGTGGTCTGTTCCGAAATTTCTGTTTCGAGGCACAAACCGTCAAAGCAACATCAATGCCTTTGCATACAGTAATGCTCCGATATGATGATGTGCGGCATCTCGGTTTACAAGTAACGGAGGAGGGTGTGTTGCGTAGGACATCGCAAGCTTTGCGTAGAGGAACGATGCTAACGCTGCTTTGTGAGGAAAAAGGAATCAAGCGTGCGGTCTATTTCACGGTAAATGGGGAACGACT
>CAUVMY010000248.1:0-3113 GCA_963552845.1 uncultured Bacteroidia bacterium | reverse complement strand
GACTGGAAGGACAGTAGCAGCGCCCTTGTAAATAGTCAGTGATTCGTACAACTTTCTCGCCTGCTATCTTTTTAGGGGGATGTGCTCGAAGTTGTTCCATACGCTCTCTAATCTCCTGTCGTCCTTCTTCGCCTTTGCGTACTAGCGACTGTTGGGCATGCATCCAAAAGCCAAATTTCGTATAAATGTGTTGCAACTCATCGCTCATAGTTGTACCGCGCATTGCGCACCATACGGCGCACTGTGAAAGGAGTAAGCAGGCTTGTACGGCATCTTTGTCGCGCACCTTGCTACCTACAAGATAGCCATGACTTTCTTCGGCTCCCAGTACAAAGCGGCATTTCCCCTCGCTAATGGCTATCTCTTCTGCAATATACTTGAAACCTGTAAGAACTTGGCGCATTTCCACTTTATAGGCAGCAGCTAGCGTATCCAGTAGCGGAGTGGTTACTATGGTTCGTACCATGAAACGTTTACCGCGATTGAGACCAAGCTCCTTTTCTCGCTCCAGTACATAGTATGCCAACAAAGTAGCAATCTGATTTCCGTCAAAACGCTCAAGTTCTCCTTGGACATTGCGAGCGTACATTCCCACTCGATCTGCATCGGGGTCTGTCCCTAATACAAGTGTTGCATTATTTTCTTCTGCCAAGGCAACTGCCATACTCATTGCAGACGGATCTTCAGGATTGGGCGAACTTACCGTTGAAAAATTACCGTCTGCCTCCCGTTGTTTGCTCACCACGTGTACATTCTTGAATCCTGCACGCTTAAGCAGTTGCGGAACAAGAGTGCCTCCCGTACCATGGATGGGCGTGTATACAACGCTGATTTCCGTCTCTTGGGCGATCCGAGTAGTACAAAGCGGATTGGCAAGTAGCGTGCTCAGATAAACCTCGTCTAGCTCCCGACCTATCTTTACAATATTGCCCTGATCTCCTTTGCGCTTTACCTCGTCGCTCTTGTCCAGTTTTAGTACCTCGTCGATAATACCCTTGTCGTGCGGCGGTACTACCTGTGCACCATCGCTCCAGTATACCTTGTAACCGTTGTATTCTTTGGGGTTGTGCGAAGCTGTAATTACAATACCCGCATGGCAGGCAAGAGTCCGAACCGTGAAGCTGAGCTGGGGTGTCGGACGCAAACTTTCAAAAAGGAAAACGCGTATCCCGTTGGCTGCCAACGTATCTGCAGCAATTTCGGCAAAACGGCTGCTGTTGTTCCTACAGTCGTAAGCTATTGCCACGCGAAGTTCGTTTACTTCAGAATTGTTTTTGCGAAGGTAATTAGCTAGCCCCTGTGTGGCACGCCCTACGGTGTATATATTCAGCCGATTTGGTCCTACTCCCATCAGACCTCGCATCCCGCCAGTGCCAAACTCAAGGTCGGCACCAAACGAATCCTGCAAGGCGGCAGGATCATTCTCAAGTAAGTACTGAACACGTTCTCGTGTGTCGGGGTCGTACTCGTATGACAGCCATGCCCGAACGCGAGCCATTACCTCTTCTGATATATTCATCGATGGTTTCCTTATTTATATTCACGTTCAAAGTAGGTACCGTTTTCGTACTGCATGAGGGCGTGGTAGCAGCGCTCTACACCTTCCATCCAGTTTACAGCACCTAGATGCAATTCCCTACGGCTCTGTCTACTGTCTAGTACGCTAAAATGTGGACGTGGAGCAACTGCTTTCCATTCCTCTGAGCCTATAGGTTCTATGCTATTATCTGTTCCTGCCTGTTTACGAATATAACAAGCAAAATCGTACCAACTGCACGCGCCCAAGTCTGAATAATGATAAATCCCAGAGTTAGGTGCATTTCCTTCTACGATACGCCAGATGGCTTGTGCTAGATTCCCCGCCCATGTAGGTGTACCTATCTGATCGGCGACTACGCGGAGCGACTCGCCTGCCAAGCACTTCCTGAGTATCGTACGGAAAAAGTTGCGTTCAAAATATGAGTAGAGCCAACTGGTGCGGAGTATTATGCCTGCCCCCGAATTGAGTACTGCTACTTCGCCTGCGCGTTTGCTTTGTGCATATACCCCTTCGGGATGTACCACCGAATGTTCTGTATGGGGAAGGTTGCCAGCGCCGCCGAAAACATAGTCGGTTGAGATGTGTAATAGGTATGTCCCTGTCTCTCTACAGATTTGGGCAAGCGTATGTACTGCTTCACCATTGATTGTGAATGCCAATGCCCGCGATGTTTCAGCTGCATCTACCGCGGTGTATGCAGCACAATTGATTACCCAGCGGGGCTGCTCGGCTCTGAGGATTCGGCGCAACGAAGCACCATCTCGAATATCCAGATCGCTTCGACTTAGATAACGAACCTCGCGCTGCTCTCTATATTCGCGAAGCGAACGCCCGAGCTGTCCATCGCTTCCCGTAACTACAATTTGTGCCAAAATTGAACTAGTTATTTCAAGATGTAGATGGTCTAAAATGCAACTTTCAAAAAGTTGCCTACAACACTACAAAACAAAGGTAGGCACTAGTTCCGAAATAAGAGCCTAATGCCTACGAATTACTAGAGGCTACTTGCCGTTTGGGATACGCACAGCGATCTCCCAAAATGAAAATATTCCTGCTGAGGAGTTGATGCGAGGCTGATACTACCGCGCTAACCGATTTTATAGTGCGCGTAGAAAGGGGTTTCGCTTATCTTTCTCTGAGATAATGACGCGGTCTGAAGGAAGCCCCCAATCTATGGCTAGCGTAGGGTCATTATAGGCGATTCCTTCCTCTGCCAACGGATTCCAAAAAGCGTCGCACTTATAAAGAACTACTGCATGTTCGCTGTGTACAGCATAACCATGAGCAAAACCACGAGGAATGTACAACATAGCATGCTCTATGTCGTCTAGCCAAACAGCTACATGCTGACCGTAGGTGGGGGAGTGCTTGCGCAGATCCACAGCCACATCGAGAATACGACCCTGTAGTGCACTCACTAGTTTTGCCTGTGCCGAAGGAGAAACCTGTAAATGAAGACCCCGTATCACGCCGTAGACCGACTCGGCTATATTGTCTTGTACGAAGACATTCTGAAAGCCCAAGGCATCCCAGCCTTGAGCGTTGAAACATTCAAAAAACAACCCGCGCACGT
>CAUVMY010000247.1:0-3122 GCA_963552845.1 uncultured Bacteroidia bacterium | reverse complement strand
TTCTTCAATACGAAAACCTATGTTGGCGGAATTCCTCAGTCCCCTCCCACCCCTCCACGTTCAGGAAAAGATCGTGTCCATCCTCGATAAGTTCCATACCCTCGCCAATTCCTTAACCGAAGGGTTACCGCGCGAAATTGCCCTACGACACAAGCAATACGAATATTACCGCGACCAATTACTTGCGTTCCCACGACCACAGTAAAGACTCGTTACCAAGCTTTTTAAGAAATTAAGCATGAAAGGAATTGTTCTAGCAGGCGGAAGTGGTAGCCGTCTTTACCCTTTGACCCACGTAGTGAGTAAACAGCTTCTTCCCATCTACGATAAGCCGATGGTCTATTATCCGCTATCGGCGCTCATGCTTGCAGGAATACGGGATATCCTTCTCATCTCAACCCCCGTCGATTTACCACAGTATCAGCGTTTGTTAGGCGATGGTTCGGCTTTTGGTATACGTATATCTTATGCAGAGCAACCGAGACCAGAAGGGTTGGCGCAGGCTTTTATCATAGGGCGCGATTTTGTGGGAACAGATTCGGTTGCCTTGGTTTTAGGCGATAATATTTTTTACGGGCAAGGTTTTAGCGAAATACTCCGCCAAGCTGTAGCACGGCTTGTTAATGGTATGGCAACCATATTTGGTTACTACGTAACACAACCCGAACGCTATGGGGTTGCCGAATTTGATGCGACGGGAAAGGTCATTGCTATAGAGGAGAAGCCTCGCCAGCCGAAGAGTAACTACGCGATAGTGGGACTGTACTTTTATCCGAATTCGGTGCTTGAAATTGCAGAAAGTGTGCGCCCCTCCGCACGCGGCGAATTGGAGATTACGAGCGTTAATCAATCTTTCGTCGATAGAGGGCAACTGTGGCTTGAAAAATTGGGGCGTGGTTTTTCGTGGTTAGATACGGGTACGCACGACTCGCTACTCGATGCTTCTAACTTTGTGTCCGTAATCCAAGCGCGTCAAGGACTCAAGATCGCTTGTCTGGAGGAAATCGCTTATGCACAGGGTTGGCTTTCGCGCGAGCAGCTGTTGCAAATAGCCGCTTCGATGCACAATAACCAGTATGGGCAATACCTTTACCAAATTCTTGAAGGATGAGTAGTTATACGCTCTTTGTAACAGGAGGGGCAGGCTTCATCGGGGCTAACCTTTTAGAACATCTGGTGCTAAAATACCCTACCTATCGGATAGTAAACATTGATAAGCTGACCTATGCAGGCAATTTGAATAACCTTAGCCGAGTAGCGTCGCAGCCGAATTATTTTTTTGAACACGTAGATATTTGCGATCTGGAACGAGTACGAACGCTCTTTCGAACGTATCAACCAGACGGGATCATTCATCTCGCAGCAGAGAGCCATGTAGATAGGTCTATTGAGTCGCCTTTTGAGTTTGTGCAGACGAACGTCTTTGGGACACTCGTACTACTTCAATGTGCCCGTGAAGCATGGAATGGTAACTATGCACAACACCGTTTTTATCATATCTCTACCGACGAGGTTTATGGTGCTCTTTCTGCACAAGATGCTCCGTTTACCGAAAAAAGTCGCTACGAGCCTCATTCTCCTTATTCTGCAAGCAAAGCGAGTAGCGATCACTTTGTGCGTGCCTATTGCGACACTTACGGGCTACCAACGCTGATTTCTAATTGCTCAAATAACTACGGTCCTCATCAGTACCCTGAAAAGTTAATACCGCTTGTAATAAACCGCATTGTTTGTTCGCAACCTATTCCAGTCTATGGGAAAGGGGAGAATGTGCGCGATTGGCTCTACGTGGGCGATCATGTCCGTGCTATCGATCTGATTTATCATAAGGGCAGCGTTGGTCAGACTTACAATATTGGAGGAGGGTACGAAATGTCGAATATAGAACTAGTGCGCTTGCTGGTGCGTCTTGTAGATCAAAAGCTCGGACGTGCCGAAGGTACAAGTTTGCCGCTTATTCAGTTTGTAACGGATCGTGCAGGTCACGATTTCCGATACGCGATAGATGCTTCCAAAATAAGGGAAGAGCTGGGCTGGCAACCAGAGACTGAATTTGTGAAAGGCTTGACCGCTACGGTAGACTGGTATTTGAGTTAAGGAGCGGGAATAAAAAAGACGCGCCTTCTGAGCGCGCCCACACAAACCAGTTCTCTGTCTCCTATTGTCTGAAATGCTGTATACGGAGTTTTTACTCCATATAGGGATAGCGAGGCTCTTTTTTCGGTATTATAAGCTGTACTTCCCGTTCTTCATCAATTTCCTTTGGTTCGTCGTTTTGCATAGCAAATGTGTAGGTAGTGGCAAAATCCTCAGGCATGCCTTCTACTATTCGCTGCATCTCCACAAAGCGAGAAAGCACCGAAGCGTATTCCAAGAAATCGCGTTGCTCGCTTCGCTTGGAAATACGCTTGTTGCACTCGCTAATTACCGTTTGTAGGTAACTCAGCTGCATCTGCTTGGTTTGATGTAATAGTAGGGTGGAGTCTCTCATCTCAATTTCATAAAGAGGAGTCAGTGGCAATGTGCCCTCTGCAAAGTAGAGTATATCGTTCCGTACATCCCACTGTCCTTCTATTTTGTTACCTGGGATATAAGAGCCGTCGGCTTGTATATACGGGTAATAATGTGCTTTCCCACTATGCAAAAAACAGAAACCTGAAAACGAAACCGTGTCGCTCGTAAGTAAACCCATCTTAGCGGCGTATTCTTCGGCTGTAATGCCCTGAACTAATGGGAGGCGTTTCGCATACCAAATGCCCTGTAGCGTCGTCGTAGAGACCGAGTTGCAACCCTTATTATGGTTGCAACTCATCGCGAGTGGTAACCCTAAGAACAACAAAATATAAAATACGCCTCGTGCCATTGTGTGCCTCATCTCAGAAGGAAGTAAAAAGAGAGTCGCTGTCGCGTGGCAGCTTAACATCTCTACACAATGTTACGAAGTAAAATAAAGCAGGTTCTCTTTTGTATAATAAATTTTGCGGTTTAAGGGAAGATTTTCAACATAAGCAAATCCAATATGTATAAAATGTACAATAGAAGCTTCGCTAAAAAAAAAAAACTATGTATTTATGTTAAAATATTATTCATTACGCTAATTCTTAAATAACAAAGCGATTGGG
>CAUVMY010000246.1:0-3135 GCA_963552845.1 uncultured Bacteroidia bacterium | reverse complement strand
ATTTACCTTGTCGGAATTGTTGTGGAGCATCCCCAAAATATAGTGTAGCAGAGCTGTACTCTGCTCGAGGTCTGCGCGCTGATTATTTAAGACTTTTTCTAGCGAAGACCATTTTTGACTCAATTGACGCGAATACTCCGATTCTCGTACGAGTTCCTGTCGTGTTTTACGTAGTATACGAGAGTGTACACGGATGTAGCGTTGAAGCAATAGGAATGCGAAGAAGAAAAAAGCCAGTGTCAAAAAGAACATACGCACATTCTGCTCTTGTTCTCTAAGCTCATTTTCGTGTTGTAGTTTACGGAGTAGTTCCTCATTCTGCGTGTAAAGATTTACAACCTCCAGTTCTTTCTCGTCGAAGCGCAAGACGTGCAGTAACACGTCTTTGTTTCTCTTAAATTGACTACTGGAATCGAGGAAGGTCAGAGCCTCCTTGTAGTCGCCGCATTGCGTGGCGAGTTTGGCGCGTCGTAGGAGAAACTCCTCATATATATCACTCGGTCGTTCCCCATCCAAGCAACGATAAACTTCACCTACGTAGTAATTCGCCTTCTCATAATCTCCGAGTGCTGTATATATTGCTATTAAGTCCGAGCGATAAGGTGCTAAGGTGTAGGGATCTGGCTCGTAGTCGGCATAGTGTTGTATATACGTATTGAGTTGCTCTTTTACGAGCTCTAGGCGTTTCTGATGTGCATAAATTTTAGCTAAGGAGAGGTGAATATCGAGTAACACTATCGTGTCATTGTACTTTTTTGCGAGTGGATAGGCTTTATATAGGTAGCTAAGCTCCTGAAGGGTATCTTGTAGAAATTCGGAAAGTACCGCCATGTTACAAAGCAAGCGCTGACGGTAATCGTCTACCGTCTTATCTTGTATGGCGATAGCCAGATCGTAGTATGAGAGTGCGTCACTATAGTCGTCCTGTATAGTGTATATAATTGCGCTATTGTTGAGTATTGCAAATTTGCGACGGAGAGGAATTGGTTGTGTTGGCGACTCCATCCGTAAAGCTTCGCGGTAGGCTGCCAAGGCTGACATATAATTCTCGGTATCCTGATAGACCATCCCCAGCATGTAATAAGCATCGCAGAGCGAGATCGTATCCTGCACCTCATGTGCCAATTGTAATGCCATGGTAACCGAACGTAGGGCAGACGGATACTCTCTTTGCGCACGTTTCTCCATCGTCTCCCAAATGTGACATTGTATGAGGAGTAGAGAGTCGTCATTGCGTATGGCTTCGCTGCTGAGAGAATCGAGAACTTCTTTGAAACGCGGACGATTTTGGCTCTCCAAATATTCCCGCATCAAATCGGAATAGTGTGCTAAGTTCGTGCAGCGATGTTCTACTACTCGTTGCCCGTAGCTATGTGGTACAAGAAAAACGAGCAGGCATACAAGGATGTACACTGCTTTGCCTTTTTGCTTTAGCCCCCTTTTCATCTCCATAGCACCAAGTGTAAAAGTAGCAAATTCTTTTTCTACAGCTTTTAATGGTGCATTTGAACATTAGGGGAGTGTCTTAGCCCCCTTTCGCGTCAACACTCTGTGTATTGTTTTTTGCGCAACTTGCCTACCACTGCCAAGCGAGGTTGAGGCGTAAACGAAGGTAGAAATCGTAGTCTATACGGCGTAAATCGAGGTCGTAGTAGCCATTGGCTCCAAATTGGAAGGCGGCTTGTTGCGTAATGACCTCCTGAAAAACAAATTCTCCTTGTAAAATTTGTCGTTGCGACTGTACCTTCCCGTCAGACCACTGGCTGTACGAACGGTAAAGTTCTTCTCCGCGCAGACTGATAAAGTTGCTTCCGTAGAAGTAGCTTACCATGAATTTCAGACCACGGTGCTTATTGGTTGGTATCTTGAGCCATATTTCGGGGCGTAGAGCCCATCCATTACGTTGTGTGAGCGGAGTAGGTTTGTGTCCGTCGTGGCTAGCAACGGAGGCTATTCCTGTGCCTAAAAAGAGATATGAATTTAGCTTGAAGGTATACTCTAGCACTAAGCCCATGTTGGTGGAAGTAACTACTGGGCGCTTAGAGGTATCTATTTGCCCGCCGTGGTGACGTGCAAGCAAGAAGGCATTGTATGCGAAACGGTGATGGTGGCTATTCGGAATAGAATGGAGTTGTGCGCCAAAGAGGAAGCGTTCTTCGTCGTTTGCGTCTTTCCAAATAAAGTGATCCCAGTCAATCCAAGTCTGTAGGCGAAACCATTGCGTGTCATAACGAATTTGCGCTCCCGCTTCAGGACTGTGTAGCCAAGGATATTGGCTCGAGTAGACAAACTCGGGCAGAGGGTGAGAAATAGGAAGTGTGCCCAGAGCGCAATAAAGTCCACTATCGTCAAAAAGATAACCGCCCAAGGTTAGGATGGGACGAGAACGGAAAATACCTTCCCTACCCTGTATAAAGCTACCAAAATAGCCTGCCGTGAACTCAATTTTCCGCTCTGTTGCTAGCGTAACGCTGGGTTGTACAATGAAGCCTGGTATTGTATAACCTGGTTTTAGTGGGTGACTGAATTCGGCATTGTAAAAGTATCCTTCTGTATCAAGCTTGAAGCGGAGATATTGTTGTTCCTCTTCTCCGCCAGATTGTGAGAAAACGAGGTTGCAAATGCCCAGAAGGATAAGAAGTGTAAGACCTATTCGCATGGTTCGATGCACTATTTTTCGTAGTTCGTAATCTGTTCTACCCAGCTTGGGGGCAAGGGGATAGAATGGAGTTCGCGTGCATGATATCCGACCATGAGAGATTCGGCTATCGAATAAATTTGTGAGCGATCGGGCGCAGCGATAGCTTGTTCCATGATGAACGATTTCTCGCCAAAGTCGGGCAATACGCGCGTGAAGACTGCGACGCGTGATTCGAGAAAGATGGGTTGGAGAAAATCAATAGACAAATGCGCGATGATAACGATAGCCCCGTCCCAATTCGGACGTGGAGATAGAAGGTCTTCAAAATAGTGAAGTCGCCCCAGATCAAAGAATTGCTGGTGTACGGAATTATTCACGTGCCCCAGTCTGTCAAGATCGGAGAAACGGATTTGTAAGGAGTACAGACAACGAAAGGGGGCGAGATATTCTACGGGGTGTTCGCGGGCAAGTTCACGTCGCATAGCACTTCAATT
>CAUVMY010000245.1:0-3137 GCA_963552845.1 uncultured Bacteroidia bacterium | reverse complement strand
CACTGAGAGCCAACTCGGCAAAAGGTTGACACACCACATAACGAAGTAACGGTGAGGGGAAATATTCCTCCAACGAACGATTGTTAATCGTAATCTTACCCGAACCAGCCGACAAGTAGACACGAGCTACAGCAGACTTTCTACGTCCAATGGCATTAAATACTTGCATCCTTCACACTCCTAATTTATTTCGTGAGCTCCAATTGTTTCGGCTGTTGTGCAGCGTGTGGATGCTCAGCACCAGTATAAACAAACAAATTGCGGAAGAGACGTCGTCCGAGACGATTCTTCGGTAACATACCACGTACAGCGTGCTCTACAAGACGTTCGGGATGTGAGCGCAAGACATCAATAGGATGTGCCACACGTTTTCCTCCTGGATACCCTGTATGATGATAGTAATTCTTGTCCGACCACTTTTTCCCTGTAAAACGTACTTTTTCCGCGTTAATAATGATCACGTTGTCTCCGCAATCCACATGGGGAGTATAGCTCGGCTTATGCTTTCCTCGCAAAACCAACGCCACACGACTCGCTAACCGTCCAACTACCACGTTGGTGGCATCTATGACAAACCACTCTTTGGTAACGGTCGCCTTGTTCGCCGATACCGTTCTATAACTCAACGTATCCATATACCTTCCTTTTCCATTTGCGCTCTCGCACAAACCCACTACAAATTACAATTGAACACGCAAAGTTAATACTTTTCTACAAAACAGGAGTATGTGGCTTCACGTAGGTGAGAGGAAAGAGATATGTATTAGAGAGCATAGCACCGCTAGCAGGCTTCCTCACACCACGAATGATGCACGAATAATTCGGAGGGGTGTCAAAACGACAAAATTGGAGTTTACTTCCCCCTAACACGCGAAAAAGAACTTGTATTGCAGGAAATTCGTAGACCTAATTGGCGTAACGCTCAATATCAGCTGAGGAGATCTCACCATCCGTCATTATGAGGAGGCGTTCAATAATATTGTGCAATTCGCGCACATTCCCTGTCCAAGGACGCTCAGTCAGAGCCTTCATAGCCTGTGATGAGATTTTACGTTTTGCCATTCCGTTTTGAGCGCAGAGTGCAACAATGAAGCGTTCTACAAGAAGCGGAATATCCTCTTTTCGTTCTCGTAGAGGAGGCACGTGAATTAGAATGACACTCAAGCGATGGTACAAATCTTCGCGGAAACGTCCTGCCTTAATCTCCTCTTGCAAGTTTTTATTTGTAGCTGCTATTACTCGAGGATTAACCTCGATTTCTTTGTCACCGCCGACACGAGTAATACGTTGTTCTTGTAGTGCCCGTAAAACCTTAGCTTGCGCATCTAGGCTCATATCACCGATTTCATCGAGAAAAAGAGTCCCGTCACAAGCGAGTTCAAATTTTCCTTTACGCTGTTTTATGGCAGAAGTAAAAGCTCCTTTTTCATGCCCAAATAGTTCGCTTTCAATGAGCTCACTCGGTATTGCTGCGCAATTCACTTCAATGAACGGACCATTGACTAATGCACTAAGTTGATGGATACCACGCGCCACGAGCTCTTTTCCAGTACCATTTTCTCCCGTAATCAGTACACGTGCATTCGTAGTAGCCACTCGTTGCATCATGGTACGCACTTCCTGTATAGCCTTCGATTCGCCCACAATTTCACTTTCTTGTTGCACTTTCTGCCGCAAGCGTTGCGTTTCTGCCACAAGCGAATTGCGATCTAGAGCATTACGCAAAGAGACAAGTAAACGATTTAGATCGAGAGGTTTTTGTATATAGTCGTAAGCTCCTTTCCGAAGAGACTCAACAGCAGTGTCTATTGTTCCATGCCCCGAGATCATGATAACAGGGAGGTCAGGCGCTAACTCCCGCAAGGCAACAAGTACCTCTATACCATCCATGCTCTGCATCTTTACATCGCAGAGCACCACATCGAAATTTTGATTTTTGAACGAATCTATTGCTTCATGTCCGCCTTGCGCCACCTCTACTGCATAGCCCTCTGTTTCGAGTATACTACGTAGAGTTTCGCGTATAGAACTTTCGTCGTCAACGGCTAAGATTCGCGCTAATGGGGTATTAAGAGTACGTTTCTTTCCCGACTCTCTCATCAGCCTCCCGTCATACGGCGTTGTTCTTGCTCAACGAGCTTACGCTCGCGCTCTTCGTTACGTTTCTGTACTTCTCTTTCTAATTTTTTCGCTTTCTTGAGATAGTCTTTTGCGCGTACAAGTTTTTTCTTCCCACGTTCCTGCATTTTCTCGCCTCGCCTTCTATTGCGCTCGGCTTCTTTTAGTTCTTTTCGCACACTTCTTACCTCTTCGCGATAGCGAGTTTTTAGATCTCGCGCTTGTGCTCGTGCCTGTGTTCGTTCGGCTTTGTCCTTAGAAGACAGCTGCTTATTTAGGGAACTCATCTCGCGTTCATGATCTTTAAGCATCCGCTTCAAGTTCCTAACGTGATCCTTTGATTCGCTCTCACCTTGCTTCTCCATACTCCGCCCATCGGAGACAAGCTGCTTAGCTTCTTCAATTCGTTTCTCCCCCTCGGCTACGCGCTCTGAAGCTCTGGCTAAACGCTCAGTTGGCGAAAGAGGCGTCGTTGTCGGTTGGGCGTACAGTGCTAAGAAAGGCAGCAGCAATACCGTAAGTAGGAGTATTACTCTGAGCCCAAAATTATACTTTACACTTCCCATCCAATCGCTCATAGAATATCTATACAACAGCGCGAAACGTCTCTAAAACTAGCTTCCAAGCGTAAAAATACTACGTTTTTTCTAATTATGCGAAATCGCAACAAGTACTTCTGTTTGGAAATTGTTCATCCGTGGAACCAAAACTCCCTACAGTGGACGCTCACATTCTTTTTATCATAATCCAATACAAAAGGATACTGTATCTCGCAGTCTAAAACGAGTTACTAATTTCTCTTGACCTTAGCCTCTGGCGAATCAAAGACTTTCTGAATGATATCAGAAGCATAGGCCTTGGGGTTTTCGCGTATTTTTTGTTCTTCGCCACGCATAAGTACGTACATACCATGAATGGCTCTCCTAGTTACATAGTCTGGTAAATCAGTCTCCAATTTTTTGGGTAAGTCCAGCCCTGCCACAGCAACAGCAGCAGCAACAGCAGCATTTCCCATCGCG
>CAUVMY010000244.1:0-3137 GCA_963552845.1 uncultured Bacteroidia bacterium | reverse complement strand
GTCAAAGGCAGCAGAAGCATATTTATCGCCATTACGACCACGGCTTTCAAAGGCAGTACGAATGAAGAGACATGAGATAGAGAAGTTTCCACTTTCTACTGGATTCAGTACCTCAAATTCTCCTGTAGAGGATGGACGATAGAATTCACTTCGGTTGCGTGAGAACTGTCGCGACCCCGTAATATCTATGCGGAAAAATGGGAAGGGTTCAATATTTATACGATAAGTAAAGTTCGTATTCCGAGTCAACTTATACGCATCCATTTGTGCCGTATCTAGGGTCAGCCAACCATTTGTTGCAGCACGTCGTGCAAAGTCGGGGTCTTGCCAACCAAGCACAAAAGGCCACCCTGGCGCCGCTCCAGCACGGACACCTTCAAAACCTAAGAGAGAAGTTTCTGGTAAATAACCTGGCACGAACGTCCCATCGGTCTGCGAGTAGCTTGCCGAGATGCTTCTCAGTCCCATCAGTACACGTAAAATACCCTCTCCGAACAGTGCAGGTGAGATACTCGTTACAGGCTTTTGAGCTTCAAGTACCAACTTGCCACGACTTAACGCTGTAGAGCTCCCCACTCGGACACGATTTTTACCAATTACCTCAACCTCGAGCGGAACTTCCGTTCCGTCACGATTCACATACTTGGCGGTAACCTCCTCCGAATTGAGATTATGGCTTACAGACCGTTTCTGTCCTACGGGAATATTGAAACGCTCACGCTCAAAGCGTACCGTTTTCATCTCTTGCTGTGTAGCCCCTGCAGCCTCAGTTCCGTTACCAATCCGTTCGAACTTCTGGTTTATATTATTCAAATATGGGATCTTGGAGTAAAGTGTCGTAAAACTTGCCTGCGCCGACAATTGTATTGTAGCGGCATTCTGAAGAGTATTTCCCACATTCAGGTTCACATTTTGCGCAACGCGACGCGCAGCATCCCATCGGTAGTCAGCAGAATAGGAAGCTGTACCACTCAACCAACCCAAGAAAGGCAATTTATTAATAGAAGGATTGTAGGTAGCGCCTATGTGGTGATTGTACTGCGTAGTGCGTCCGAAGTGTCGCACACTAGACCAAACCGAATCTTTCCATGCTTGGCGTGCCGCGCCCTCAAGCTGCGACAGAGTCTGTCCCTCTGGCTCATCAATCACAGCCATATTGTTCGCTGTAAAATCGAGACGCAAGTTCCGCATCAAATCCCAGTTCACGCCGTAAGATCTGTTCCACTCAAAACTTTTCGCATACGTGGGTCGCATCTGTAATGCGGGGCTGTTGATATTGCGCAACTTCTGCTCTAGGAAATTGCGGTTTACCTCCGTACGGAACGTGATCTGCCGCGGCATTGGCGTAAAGTTCAGATCTCGTATAATAGCGAAATTGTTATTCGACAAGAATCCGACTCGACGGAAGGGCTCGTACGACTTGGGGCGAGCACTAAATGCGTAAGCAAACATCCCCTTATGCGCCACTTGGTTGCGATATTCGGTCTTAACGTTGTGAGCATTCTGCTCGTTGTAAGCGTATGTTACCGAGAAGTTACCTAAATCCCACGGACGTGGATCGCGACTTTGCTTGTTCACACGGACATTCGTGAAATTCAGACTCCGCCGCCGCACATAATCTTGTGCAACCTCCTTCAATTTCTCCTTTTCCGCTTGTGTAGGAAGATGATCGAGCGCTTCATCAAAAGGCACATCGGGATCTAAGGGGTTATACTCGGGGTTCGCAAAGGTTTCACCATGCGAGACATAAAATGGGACACTAACCTCCCAACGTTTTGGGAAGAACTTCCCAAACTCCAGATTTGCATTAGCATCATATTGGTAAGTCAGCTCCTTTGCACGTTCATTCACCTTATTTTCTAGCGCACCGAAACCAGGAGTCTGCAATCTTCCAGTCAGGCTCACTGAGCCAAAGTCTGCCATACGAGTATTCATGGAAGCAAGCGCTGCCCAGCCACCTGTCTGATCCAGACGCGAGAGACGCAATTCATTAACCCACACAATGCCCGATTTTGCATGTCCATCGTCAAGCGCAGGTCCGAGTTTCGGGTTTCGTATTCCAATCATAAGGACACGAATTTGCCCCATACTGGGATGTCCGACCACCGAGATAAAGCGTCCGTCTTTTTCTACACGATACGCATCACGGACTGTCTGTCCTGTCAAGTTGCGCAGCACAGCATCACGTTGTAGCTTCACATCACGGAATTCGGAAAGATTGAGATCTATTGAATTTTCGCGAGGCCATACACTTCTGCGGTCTCCCTCATTTGTATTACTATAAAACCCTGGTGCAGTAAGTTTTAAGGGCACTTCATACTCATAATAGTTCGAAGTATAGTCTGAGCCTAAGCGCAAGAATAACGACAATTCGTCATCTTTCAGAGGTTCATCGATCAGAGCCTCTGCATGGACATCCATCGCCAGCCGCTTGTAGTTCCGCAAGTCGTAACTTACCGTACGGAAAGCGGCACGCGCATCTCCATCCAACAGGTTGGAGACTTTAAGCTCCATCGACTGTTCGTTCAGTTCATTCTCAACAGTTTGGCTTGCGTCGATCTCCCGCGTAACGCCTGGAGGCAGTACGTAGTTAACAGGAGTACGAGTACTGTTTTCCTCGATATTTACAGCCGACACATCAAAGAAGGTAACTTCTGAACCGCCCCCACCTAACTGCTCTTGTGCTTCGAGCAAAGAACGCTCGTAGCGACGCCATTCCCCGCGTACTAATCCTAAGGTTGCAAAACGCAAAAAGACTGGCGCGTCGAAACCACGCAAATAGAGGCGCAAAAAGCGCATAGACTTAAAGTCCTGAATATATCCGACGCGTTCCTCATACTCTTTTAGAGGTATCTTGAATTGATACCATGCCACAGAGGACTCCTTTCCGTTAGCGAACTTTGCTTTCGCGATAACCTTATCCGTCACATAGTTACGTCCTACCTCTAACTCGTTCTTACGTAATGCGACATGATACTGATAGTAACTCTCGTTGTCACTCAAAGTGTTATCTCGATTGATATCTTCGGCATCAGGTATCGTCGTCCCAGCCGTCGGGTAGGATTCGCTAGACTGTTCAGTAGTAGGACTATTCCCCTCAGTATTGTTGAAAAACTTGTAACGCTCGAGAATCCCCG
>CAUVMY010000243.1:0-3138 GCA_963552845.1 uncultured Bacteroidia bacterium | reverse complement strand
TATTGCAATCTATATAGTCCTTTGCATTAAAATCGAAATACAGTACGGGCAATGTTTCCCACGGCTCACGCTTTTGCCGAGCTGCAATCTCTTCCTCGTGTTGGGCGATATACAACCCGTCGAAGAGTTCCCTCTTCCCCTCGAAATAGGCACGGAGGGTAGACAAAAAGAGACTCTTACCAAAACGGTGCGGACGGCTAAGAAAAAAGACGCGTCCAAGCCGAAAGAGCCGATCTATATACTGAGTTTTGTCCACATAGCGGTCTCCGTCATTACGCAACTGTTCAAAGATCTGTGTACCTATGGGTAAACGTCGTGGCACGCTCATCGTTTCATTTTCTTGTTTATCCAAAGATACGGAAATCTACGCAGCTCTCTACATTCTAAGAAAAAGGCGCTTCAAAACTCTGTGCATTACACCACTTACGATAGCAAGGCGAACTTTATAACTATACCTTATAAAAACACCCCAAAAGTTTTCTGTCCAACTTTTGGGGTGCAAACCAAAGCAATATTCGTTGTTATTATAAGCCGCGTTCACACGGCAAAATGCCTGCGTTCTCTACTGCTCTGCAATATTCTTGAAAGTAAGTCCTGAACCAAGTGGAGCAACCTCCACTTCAATTTTGGAGTCTTGCCGTACACTGCCTGCCAAAATAGCTTTAGAAAGCTCATTTACTACCTCGCGTTGTAACAGACGCTTGAGAGGACGCGCGCCGAAAGCTGCATCAAATCCGCGTTCGGCTAACCATTTCAACGCATCAACGGTAATAGAGAGCACTATCCCCTGTTCCTTTGCCATGTCGGCAATACGTTCAAATTGTAACTGTACTATGCGCAGAATATCGTCTTGCGAGAGCATTCCAAACAAGATAATGTCATCTATTCGGTTTAGAAACTCAGGACGTATCGTCTTCCGCAGCAGCTGCATCACCTCGTTGCGTACCTGTTCCACATCCTCATGTTTCTCTAGTAGCGCCTCGGAAACTTGCGATGCCCCAAGGTTAGAAGTCATGATGATAATAGTATTCTTGAAATCTACCGTACGCCCCTTGTTGTCCGTCAGATGACCGTCGTCTAGTACTTGCAAGAGTACATTAAACACATCTGGATGCGCCTTTTCAATTTCATCTAATAGCACTACCGAATAGGGATGACGACGTATTGCTTCCGTAAGCTGCCCACCATCATCATAGCCCACATAGCCTGGAGGCGCTCCGATAAGCCGCGATACAGAGTGCCGCTCCTGATATTCACTCATATCAATACGTACCATCTGGTTCTCATTGTCAAACAGCGCCGCACTTAATGCCTTTGCTAGCTCGGTTTTACCGACCCCAGTAGTACCCAAAAAGATAAACGAACCTATGGGACGCTTCGGGTCTTGTAAGCCCGCTCTACTACGTCGCACGGCATTAGCAACTGCTTCAATGGCTTCCTCTTGCCCTACAACTCGTTTGCGAAGTTCATCCTCTAGACTTAGCAATTTTTCACGCTCACTTTGCAGCATACGCTGTATGGGAATCCCCGTCCAACGTGCCACCACCTCGGCAATATCCTCTGCGGTGACCTCCTCCTTAAGCATCGGCGAATCGCCCTGTAGCTTCTGTAACTTTTCTTGTTCCTCTTTCAGCTTTTCTTGTATAGAGGGAATCGTTCCAAAACGCAGCTCTGCCACCTTGGAGTAATCCGCATTGCGTTCAGCTTCGTTCGCCTCATTTACCAATTTCTCGTTTTCCTTCTTGAGACGGTGTATTTCATCCACCATCCCCTTCTCTTCCTCCCATTGGCTACGCATTTGCGTACGTTTCTCATTGAGATTCGCTAACTCCTGCGTCACCTTTTCGAGTTGCAACTTATCTTGTTCACGCTTGAAAGCCTCACGCTCTATTTCAAGCTGCACGATCTTGCGTTCTACCTCATCTAGCGCTTCGGGTACCGAATTGGCTTGCAAACGAATACGAGCCGCAGCTTCGTCTACAAGGTCGATAGCCTTATCGGGCAATAAACGATCACCAATGTAGCGTTGCGAGAGCTCAACAGAGGCTACTATCGCCTCATCCTTAATACGCAGGTTGTGGTAGGCTTCAAAGCGTTCGCGCAAGCCACGGAGGATCGATACCGCATCCTCAGCAGTAGGCTCTTCAATGAGCACACGTTGAAAACGACGTTCGAGTGCCTTATCCTGCTCAAAGTACTTCTGATACTCCTGTAGGGTTGTTGCACCAATGGCACGCAATTCACCACGCGCCAGCGCAGGTTTTAAGATGTTGGCAGCATCCATTGCGCCCTCACCCTTTCCTGCACCTACAAGTGTATGAATTTCATCGATGAAGAGGACAATATTTCCCTCGGAGTTCACCACCTCATTCACCACACTTTTCAATCGCTCTTCAAACTCCCCTTGGTATTTAGCCCCTGCAATAAGTGCACCCATATCGAGAGAATAGATACGTTTATCGAGCAGGTTATCGGGCACATCGCCTCGTACGATACGGTGAGCTATCCCCTCTGCAATAGCGGTTTTACCTACACCAGGCTCACCAATCAATATTGGGTTGTTTTTCGTACGTCGCGAGAGGATTTGTAATACTCGACGGATCTCCTCATCACGCCCAATGACTGGGTCTAATTTCCCCGATTCTGCCTGTGCGTTGAGGTCAATGGCATAACGCGAAAGAGCTTCATAGCTGTTCTCTGCACGTTTGTTATCTACCTTCTTTCCTTTACGTATCGCCGCAATAGCTTCGCGCAACTTCGTTTCACTAATGCCTGCATGTTTGAAAATATCGCCTACTTCGCCCTTTGCGTTACAAAGCGCTAATAGTAAGTGTTCGATGGTGATGTAACTATCGCCCATCTTTTTGGCTTCGCTGTCCGCGTGTTCTATTGTTTCCTGTGCCTCACGACTCATAAACAACTCACCTCCCGACACCTTCGGTTGGCTTTTTGCAATTGAGAGTGCCGCCTCGCGGATATTAGCCGTCTGTGCCCCTATCTTATTGAAAATAAAGCCTACAAGCTGCTCATTTTGTTCTATGATACCCAGAAGAATGTGTGCAGGAGTAACGGCTTGCTGTCCGAATTCCTTAGCATACATGCCTCCTCGATTCACCGAATCTTGTGCACGCTCAGTCA
>CAUVMY010000242.1:0-3140 GCA_963552845.1 uncultured Bacteroidia bacterium | reverse complement strand
CTGCTATCATGATTCCCTGTTATGTATCTTAGCTCCGTTTAGCTGCACTTTCACTTATATCGCGCACAAAAATAACGCCCAAACACAAGCATAGTTTTACAAAATTAGGGTTTTGCGGCAATATGTAACCATTCCTAAATTGATACCACAATGTTAGTCAGCATCAAGTAAGCCGTCGGCTATTTCCAGCTGCAAAATTTCTACCTCCTGAGTGGGCAACTTCTGCACAAGATCGGGATGAAAAGGAATAAGTACTTCCGTTTCGTCGTCGCGCTCAACAACTAAAAGCATATTGAGTGAATATTGTTCGTAATCGACAATCTGCCCAATCACACGTCCCCTTTGATCTTGGAGGGTGCACCCTACAAAATATTCTAGCGAGAAATCGTTATAGCTCTCATCGTCAGTCTCATCGTTCAGAAGTTGCTCAGCAGGGATGTAGAGTTCGCATCCTGTAAGTTCGTCGGCTGTGATACTGTCTGGGAGCTCCTCAAAATAAAGAATAGTTGAATTGTCCGCACGATTTTCGGCAGCGCAAATCTGAAAGGGTACAGGAAGACCGTCTAAAGCGACAAATAAAAAATCGCCTGTTTGATGTGGAATTTGCTCAAAAATAAAGGGATCGTGCCATACGGTCACTATCCCTCGCTTGCTTCCAACAACCTTAACCAAGCGCCCTACATTTTGCATTGTCTCTAACGAGACCAAACTGTATGCTGGGAGCATTGGCTGTAGTAGCTACTGTGCGTCTTCTGCTGCAACTGGAGCTTCTTCTGGCGCAGAAGTATTTTCTTCGCCTTCTGCTTTCTTCGCCGCCTCTTGTTCTTCGTGTTTTTTACGTAGTGCCTCTGCGCGCTTTTCGTTCACCTTGGCTTCAGCTTCAAGGCGAGACTTTGCAGTGTCTTGCTTCTGAGTCGTTAGGGACTGACGCTTAGCTTCAATCTTTGCCTCCTTCTCTTGCAACCATGCCGCAAAACGACGATCTGCTTCTTCTTGTGAGAACGCGCCCTTTGCTACACCACCTTGTAGGTGTTTTTTGAGCAATACTCCTTTATAAGAGAGAATGCGGTTAGCGGTTAGTGTAGGTTGCGCCCCTTGATTCACCCAATAGAGTGCACGCTCTACATCGATATCGATGGTTGCAGGATTTGTCATCGGGTTGTAAGAACCCAAACGCTCAATGAAACGTCCGTCACGAGGTGCGCGACTATCCGCAACAATAATGTGATAAAAAGGTTTTCCCTTCCGACCGTGACGGCTCAAACGTATCTTAACTGCCATTTGTCTAAAAACTCGTTTAATAATGACTTACAGTATAACTCGTACTGCGCCACAAAGGTACGATGAAAATTTAGAATGCGTCTCCCATATAGCTAGCCTGAAGTTTTTGTAGCAGATTGAAACGACAAAAAAGCTGATAATCAATATATTTAATAGTGCATAAAGAGCGTTTGATAGCACGATGAGGGAGTAACTTCACACTAAACCATTCTTTTTTATACGTTTCCTCTTACACAATCTTGTCGAGTATCCATTGCACCCAAGCTATGAGGGTGTAGGCTCTTCGATCGATAGTGGTAGCGCTCAAGGTAGGCATGGCTTTTTTCAAGAGCTTTTGTACGGCAGGACGAATCGGGAGAAGCACCGATTGATCCAGATACAACAAAAGCACCTCGCGAAACAGCCGATGCGATAAGAGTGTTGCAAGAATCCTACGTCGGCGTAGTGCCAAAGGGAGCTGGAAACACTCGACACCTATAGAGGAAAGTATTACATTTTTCTCTCCTTCAAGTTCCTGCTCGGCTAACCAGCCTAAATACTTTCCAGCAGCCACATAATAGTTAGCCTGCCGGTAAGTGAAACCGTAGTTCTCTGCAATCGCCTCCTTAGAGAGCCTTCCGCGTTGTATAAGTATCTCACACAGATTGATGAGCCTTTCAAAACTATCGGCTTGTGGGAATGGGAGCGCGTCATCTTCCGCTACAATGGGCGTACTCTGTAACAGATGTTCTAGGTCGCGCTCAGACAACAACGTATCGTCTAACGTGTACTTTCGTTTCCTGACACACTCTATGGAGTGGTAGTAAAGAGGTTCTGTAAATCTGTACTCGTATAACCAATAAGAGCCATCGCTATAAATAAGATATATAAGTCGCACTGGTTTCTTGATACGTTCCGACCAAAGACGATAGGGATAGTACAATTGACGCACAATGAAATCATCTGCAAAATGATTTTTTGCTTCAATGAGGTACAGGGCTCGCGCAGATTCGTAGCCTCCGTCGATCTCAATCTGTGCATTCTCTACGTGCAATGCTTGCAGACTATGGTTGCTTTGCTCTATTTTGAAATCAAAAACCTCTGTCCCCATCCTTCCACTGATAGTGGGATGTAGTTCAGGCTCGTGAGTAAAATCAGCAAGAATTCCAGCCGCGTAGGCAACGTGAATAGCAGCTGCCTCACTGGTTATTGTATTATAGGTCAGGCTTTCTAGAAAAACGGGGTATGCGACCCGCTTCGTTGCCGTTGGGTCTATTATCTTTTCAAACGTATGGAAAATAACGAAGCGCCCGAGAGCATACGAACCACGAGAAAGAGGTAAAATGGCAAGTTTATATTTTTGAAAAAGGGAGGGGAGTTGGCAAGAATGGTCAAACTTCGTCATGAGTCGTGCTTCACGTACCGTGTTGATCTCGGTCGCGGAGATCTCTACATACGGAGCGGCTGCTAGGCGGGGCAAGATATTATACTTCTCAAAAAGTAGAGCCCAAGCACGCTCATTTTTGGAATGCGGCTGCTCATCTGTCATAATTACGAATAATGAGCTCGTTTACCGCTCCACGCCCCGACCCCTTGGAATTAACAGCTCGTAGGGCTTGTACCGTCGTAATATGAAACTCGCGGTAGAGTTCACGGATCAGGGGCGTGTCGGAATTTGATTGCATGAAAGGGATATGGCGCGCATCTAATGCTCGACATGCATTGCGCAAACGTTCCTGATCAGCCGCTTTCCATCCACCTTGTACATAGCCCGTAAAACTCGCTGTCTCCGAAAGAGGATGATAAGGAGGGTCAAGGTAGACAAAAGCATCCACAGGGAGTGCGTCGAGCACCGTCTGATAATCGACGTTGGAGAGAGA
>CAUVMY010000241.1:0-3142 GCA_963552845.1 uncultured Bacteroidia bacterium | reverse complement strand
TTTGGGGCATTGCCCGCCTTGGGAACATTCCCTATTTCTTTGCCTCCCGATCTCCATTTAGGCGATGGAATACACACCCAAGGGGGCATACGTCTTTCGTACGTTTCTCCTACACAACACGGAGCCAATCCGCTGTATATTGCTAAAGCAGATTCGTTAGCACAGGCGGGAATAGATAGTGGCGCATTCCCAGGTATACAAATCCTAGCATATCATAAAGGCGAGGTATTTTATCGACGAAATCTTGGACGTACGACCTATTCAAAATTCTCACCGCCCGTGACCGACACTACTATTTATGATCTTGCTTCTGTTACTAAAATTACTGCTACCACACCTCTTGTGATGAGACTTGTGGAAAAAAAAAAGTTACACTCGATAGTACCATAGCGCATTACCTGCCCGAATTGAAAGGAACAGAGGTGGGTAAAATTACCATCGCCAAATTGTTGCTCCACCGTGCGGGGCTCAAGGCATGGAAACCCTTTTACATCAATACCCTTGAAGCCTTAAAGCCCGGACTTAATATTACAGCGCGCGGCATTAGCGAAGACTACTCCATAGCCATGGGCGGAAAAGTCTACATGAATAGACTATGTAGCCCATCGCCTTACTATTATTCCGAAGAGCGTTCAGAGCTTTATCCTGTCCCAGTTGCACGTGGGTTGTGGGGGCGTGTAGGTATGCAAGACTCAATGTTACACGAGATTACGCACACTCCTCTGGGTAAAAAAAATGTTTACCTCTATAGTGATTGGAGTTTCATCCTTCTTCAACAAATTGTAGAGCGCATTGAAAAGCAGCCCATAGATCAGTTACTAAACACCTACTATCTCCGATCGCTGGGAGCTTGGCGCACAGGTTTTACGCCATGGAAGTACGGTTTACGCGAAGCATGTGCACCCTCGGAATTCGATCTATTTTTTCGTAAATCGGAAGTGCGCGGCTATGTACACGATATGGCGGCTGCAATGTTCGGAGGTGTAGCGGGACATGCGGGGCTTTTTTCTACCGCCGACGACCTTGCGAAGTATGCTGCTATGCTTATACGCGGAGGCGAGTATGCAAAACTCCGCTATCTATTACCCAGTACGGTAAGGCTTTTTTCACAGACTCCTGACGGATTCGGCAATAACTTCCGCGGTTATGGTTTCGATAAACCGAATCCGCAAAAACGCAATTCGTCGTACCTATCAGGTGTACTTTCTATGAAAAGTTACGGACACATCGGTTTTACTGGGACAATTGTTTGGATAGATCCTGCGCAAGATTTCTTTGTGATTATCTTAACCAACCGCACTTATCCAGATTCTAACAACATGCGCATTAATAGTATGCGTTTGCGTGCCACTATACTAGAGGCGCTTTACCTAAGCATAAAACAGTAAGTGTGATATAAACGAATTGCGACAACTAGAACGCCACCAACATTCTGCTCTAATTCTCAGCTTTCGTACATTTGCTGCACTATGCAGAGAGTTGAGGTCGTTTTATTGGGGAAGACTACTCTCCCCTACGTAGAGGCAGGATTAAAAGACTATGCTGCCCGTTTAGCGCACTATTGTAAATTTGATTTACGAGTACTTACCCCCGTACGCAACGCGTCGAGTCTACCACCCGAGGAGCTCTCGCGTCGCGAAGGCGTACTGTATCTCGAAGCTCTAAAAGACTATGATCGGGTAGTACTTCTCGATGAACACGGTAAAGAATACTCTTCTAGAGCATTAGCCTCGCTCGTAGATAGTTTCGGAATTCAGGGTGCATCGCGTATTGCATTTGTCATTGGAGGTGCCTACGGATTCTCTGACGAGGTGCGCCGAACCTTCCCATTACACCTCTCGCTCTCGCAGCTTACATTTTCGCACCAATTAGTACGCCTTATCTTTTTAGAGCAATTGTATCGGGTATTCACCATCCTACGTGGTGAACCTTACCACCATGATTAAGAAGCAACTAGATCGTATTCATCTGTTCAATGTGAAAATACTGACACGCGCCAAGACGCATCTGAGTCTGTGTTGGCGCATACTAGGGGGCATTGTAATGCTCCTCGGACTGCTGCTATTTCTTCAGGGGTTACAGACGCGGGTACTCACACATCCTGTTGTGGGAAGTGAAGACGACAGCGCTATCGTAGCTCGTTTCCACAATGTTGTGAATGAACGCATTGCAAAAGGAAAAAAACTCATCAAACAATGTGGTGAATACATGCGCCATGCTACTCCATTTGCAGGGCTCGAGTTCTACGAGGCGGAGATTCTCCCTAAACTGCGTGGTGAGCATCTCGAAGTTCTACTGGCTAAGCACGACAGTATTATAGCATGGTCGTACCGCTACGGACCAAGCGATTGGGAAGCTTTGAAAAAGAAAGACAAAGGCTATATATGGCTATACGGAGTGTGGTACTTTGCCGAGATGTACACCATAGGCGACTACCAATGTGCTATACTAGCCTATATTCGGAGCGACTATCAGGTACAGAACCGCTATTTAGAAAGCGCGTGGGATTCGTCGCTCTCTTTTCTCTATGGCGAACATGTACCGACTTTGGTTAAAGAAGCGCCCGAACTCTTCACACATAGCGAACATCTTGAGAGGTATTGGAGCGACAATAGAATTTTTTTCGGTTTCCTTATTCTTTTCGCTACCTTCCTTTTTCTGCCCGCTTTTTTCTCAAAGCGATATCGCTGGCTCTGGTCATTACTAGGCTCCACACTAGCATTTTCTCTTTTGGCATTATGTAAATTCAACGGATGGCTACTCGACGAGATGGGGAATTTTTTCAACCCAGAGCTCTTCGCTATTTCAACCCTAGTAGCCTCCTTTGGCGATCTTTTTCTCTACGCTATTGGAGGACTAGGTCTGCTCCTTCAGTTGCGTTTTCTTACCCCTCTCCCCGAACCACGTGCCGCATCTACGGTTCAACACCCTATTTGGAGCGCCGTCTGGTTACTCCTTACACTCGCCTTACTGCAGGTTATTAACACTCTTGCACACGTGTTAGTAACTAACTCAACCATTGCTCTCACACCCTATAGTTTTGCCAACATGTCAGTATACGCACTGACGGTATTCATAAGTCTTGCCATTCTCTGCGCCGTACTCACGATGTCTAGCATTATTGCCATTCGTCTGCTACAAC
>CAUVMY010000240.1:0-3143 GCA_963552845.1 uncultured Bacteroidia bacterium | reverse complement strand
CACACTTTTTACATGCCATGATGTCTAGTAATTTTTAAGTAAAAAAAATACGAGTCAACGATTTTATTCGCACCTCGTACTTACCCATTCAAAATGCTATTTCAAGAAACTCAATAGTACCCCAGCCGCCACAGCACTACCGATCACACCCGCTACGTTAGGAGCCATGGCATGCATCAGCAAGTGGTTCGACTTATCATACTGCAACCCCAGTGTTTGAGAAATACGAGCGCTGTCTGGCACTGCCGACACCCCCGCATTTCCAATAAGCGGGTTGATCTTATTCTCTTTCTTCAAGAATAGGTTCATAAACTTCACAAAACATACCCCAGAAGTAGTCGCTAGAACAAAGGAGAATGCGCCAATAATGAATACAAGCACCGAACTCCAAGTCAAGAAACCCTTGTCAACACCATCCACAATGCGTACAGCTTGTGTAGAGGCACCCACCGTAAGTCCCAACAACATGGTAACAATATCGATAAGTGGACCTTTAGCGGTATCTGCCAAACGCTTAGTTACACCACTCTCTTTCAATAAGTTACCGAAGAACAGCATACCCAACAAAGGTAAACCCGATGGCACTAAAAGCAGTGTTAGCAACACCCCTATAATCGGGAACAACACTTTTTCTGTTTTGCTCACCTTACGTGGAGTACGCATACGAATAAGACGCTCTTTCTTTGTGGTAAACAGACGCATAATAGGCGGCTGAATAACGGGGACTAACGCCATATACGAATAGGCGGAGATTGCAATTGCTCCCATCAACTGAGGTGCTAGCTGCGAGGAAAGGAATATGGCAGTAGGACCGTCTGCTCCACCAATAATCCCTATTGCTCCCGCCTCTTGGAAAGAGAAAAAACCAGTAGCAATAGCCACCATATATGCTCCAAAGATACCAAACTGCGCAGCCGCACCAATTAGGACAAGTTTCGGGTTAGCAATAAGGTTGGAGAAATCGGTCATCGCCCCAATACCGAGGAAAATCAGAGGAGGGTAGAACCCTTTTATAACACCGTAATAGAGATAGCTCAGCACAGAGCCCGACTCATAGATCCCGATCTGATAACCTTCCTTGAAAGGGATGTTACCAATGATAATACCGAAACCAATTGGAATAAGTAGCAACGGCTCGTACTCCTTAAATACGCCCAAGAAGATAAAGACACAGCCGATCAGAATCATCAGGACGTGCTTGTAGGTCAAGCCAACAACCCCTGTGAACGAGGCAAAATTTGCCAAGTGCTCTCCCATGTAGGAGAAGAAGCCTTGAGAAGCGTCTAACAATATTGATACCATGGCGCTAATCTCCTATCACAACGAGAAGATCTCCCTCCATCACCGAGCCACCTTCACTACAATTTATCGATACTACTTGTCCATCGCGATCTGCATCCACGTTATTCTCCATCTTCATAGCCTCGAGAATAAGTAGTGTTTGCCCCTTCTTCACAGTATCCCCTTGCTTTACAAGCAATTTCATAACGACACCTGGTAAAGGCGAGGTTACACCCGATCCTCCCGCGGGGGCAGCTGCTCGTGTCTGTGGTTGAGCAGGTACAGGTGCAACACTAGGTTGTGCAACAGGTTGAGACGGTACAGGGCGCGGACGCGTCACAGGAGCACTCGTTTGAGCAACATTACTTTTCTCTACTACGTACAACTCGCCATTGACCTCAACTTTGGCAGACGAATCAGACTCTTCACTTATCGTTACCTCGTACGAAACCCCATTTATCACGTAATTATACTTCTTCATGATTCAAATTTCTAGGTTCTAAACTTCAACACCCCAGCGCAGCGTGAAAACGGCTGCAAAGAGGATGTCCCTGTTATTTATCTACGAAAACGGTTGTGCAAAACAGCATAGCTCTTAGAATTCCACGGCGAGTATCGACGCGAGAATTCCTGAATGGTGAGCTGCACTATCTCTTCATCATGGCGCATATTGTTGTTTTCGTGCAAAGCCAAAGAAATAGCCGCAATAACACCTGCCTGATCTACAACCTTCTTGTCCCAAGCAGAGGTCTGACCGTGTGTCTTCGTCGTAGCGCTCCCCTTAGATAAGTAACGATCTACCCCTTTCCCAATATACTTAAATACCAAAAAGATAAGCAATAGAGCCGATAGCACCACGCTCATTGCGACCAACGTCATGCCCAATCCATTCGGGTCATGCTCTGCGAAACTATCAGCAGCAACCGCAGTAGTTGTCTGCAACAATATCATGTCTAGCATGGCTATAATGGCAAATTGGAGTGTTTCTTAGGAGGCATCGCATCCTTTTTCAGTTGCAACATCTGTAATGCCCGAATAATACGGAAACGGGTATTGCGTGGCTCTATCACATCATCCACGTAGCCCATACTTGCAGCAACATAAGGGTTTGCAAATTTCTCTTTGTATTCGACTTCTTTCTCTGCAATAAATGCAGCCTTCTTCTCTACGTCGTCGCCAAATGCTGCCAACTCTTTACCATAAAGAATTTCGATAGCCCCTTGTGGTCCCATCACCGCAATTTCGGCAGATGGCCATACGTAGTTGATATCCGATTCTAGCCCCTTCGAGCTCATCACGATATAAGCACCACCGTACGCCTTACGCAAGATTACTGTAATCTTAGGAACGGTTGCTTCACCGTAAGCAAAAAGGAGTTTCGCGCCGTGAAGAATTATCCCTCCTGTCTCTTGTCCAGACCCTGGTAAGAAACCTGGTACATCTACGAGAGTTACCAAGGGAATATTGAAGGCATCGCAGAATCGTACAAAACGTGCAGCTTTGCGCGAAGCATTGATATCGAGCACGCCCGCCATATACTTAGGCTGGTTAGCTACAATACCGACTGCCATTCCGTTCATGTGAGCAAAACCTACCACGATGTTTTTGGCAAAGTTCTTGTGAATTTCAAAGAACTTCCGGTTGTCGACGATCGCACTAATCACCTCCATGACATCGTAAGGCTTGTTGTTCTCTTCGGGAATAATCTCGTTGAGTGAGTCTTCGAGACGATCAATACTATCCTCACAAAGCACCCTTTGAGGTTCTTCTAGGTTGTTCTGTGGAATGTACTGGAAGAGTTCGCGAACCATCTCAAAGGCTTCTTCTTCACTTTCCGAAATAAAGGAAGCTACACCCGACTT
>CAUVMY010000239.1:0-3148 GCA_963552845.1 uncultured Bacteroidia bacterium | reverse complement strand
AAATGCAGATTCTACACGATTGAATTTGGTTCAGTCATAGAATTCAAAGCCTTGCGGGAGCAAGGCTACAGACGTGATTTTGTTGCCCTGACAGGGCGCATACAAGGGGAATGCCATATTTACCCAAGGTATCGCGCATATAGTGCGCTTACCTTGGGCTAGATTATGCCGCACTTTCAGTGCGAAAAACGAGATTGTCTTGTGCGCGATTGTTATCAATGCTTTGTAGATTTCTGTAATCACATTATAATGCGTCGCCCGTGCTAAGCACATTGCAGATATCAAAAATATAGCTACCTTTGCATTCGGAAAGCGGCGAGGTAGCTCAGCTGGTTAGAGCGTGTGATTCATAATCACAAGGTCGGCGGTTCAAGCCCGCCTCTCGCTACTCAAAAGGACAATGGCGATGCTGTTGTCCTTTTTTGTTTCACACAAGATGCTTTTCAAATACTTAACTTGTCACCGAATCTGAACCTTGAGCTTTAATACTATGAAACTACGGATTACCCGCCTCTCAATAGTACTCATAGCAATACTGCTGCTCTGTAACTGTTACGTTGCAGGACGCCCCTTTGTCACACGGTGGCGAGGAGAGGCTGGACAAGAGATAAAAATTCCGATCGTCGGAAAGAATTTCCGACTTGTGATCAGAAAAGCATCCAATGATAGTATTCTTAAAATAGAACCCTCGCTTTCCATTCCCTCCCCCTCAGAAGCATACAGCTATACACCAATAGAAGACAGCGAATTAAGAGTAGAAGCAGGCTCTAACGGCGTCGAATATATTCGAATGAGCGACCTTTGGAATGACTACGGGAGTCTTACAAAACTGCTATTTGTCGAACAATTTGGTTCTGTCTCGTGGACGACAATGCAGTTCGCATTTCATGCCTGTCCGTATCTACAATTTGCAAAAGGGATCGATGTCCCAGACCTTCGGAAAGTGACGGACATGTCCTTTATGTTTGCCGACTGCGACACGTTCAATGCTCCTCTCAATGATTGGGATGTAAGCCACGTAACCCAAATGGACAACTTATTCTTGAGAGATACCCTTTTCAACCAGCCACTCAATGATTGGGATGTAAGCCATGTAACAACAATGGAAACAATGTTCTGGGGAGCACGCTCTTTCAATCAACCTTTAGACCGCTGGGATGTAAGGAAAGTAAGGAGTATGAAGTATATGTTCTCCTATGCAACATCTTTCGACCAAGAACTCGGAATGTGGAAACTGAAAAGATGTGAAACGCTGTCTCTGCGCTATTGTGGTATGAGTGTGGAAAACTACTCTAAAAGTTTGGCAGCATGGGCTGCACAAACGAGGAATAGTAAAGCACTTCTGCTGCAAGCTGACGGACTCAAATACGATGAAAGGGGTGAGACAGCACGCACAGAACTTGTGCAAAAGAGGAAATGGATTATTGAAGGCGATAGCGCTTTGTAGCTACTGCTGCTTTACAATCCGCGCACCACGAAAATAAAAACTTATAATCTCTGCAGCTGTTTTACCCTCTTCCGCCATTCGAATAGCTCCCTCTTGACACATCCCAATCCCGTGCCCGTAACCACGTCCCGAAAGAAGCACTTCTCCCCCATCTACTGCTACATTGAACCAAGCTGACTTTAGATTAAAATATTCGCGCAGATCACGAAAAGGAACAGCAATTCCGCCAGGAAGCTCGTACATCCCCTCGCGTGTCTCAGAACGATACAAATATCCCGTGTTGTTTATCCGTTCCGTGGATACCCCTTTAGACTGCAAAAAACGTTTCCAATCGTTCAACGAAACCGTTTTTTTCCAATTAGCTCCTCGTGAGCGTCGACAATACGGATCTTTCACTGACTGAAGATAGGGTGTTTCCGTCATCCATACATCGCGTGCAGCGGCAGTCTGACCACCACAGTTAGCATGAAAAACACTCGTGATTAAATTTCCATCAGCATCTACTACCACCCTATTTGCCGTCTGTTGCGTAGCCTGCCGAATATGCGGATATTTGCTAGCACTCCCTTTGTACGCTTGACAATGTACCTGATCGCACAAATTAAAACCCTCTTCCAGATGCTTTGCCCTATTCCCCATGAGGTAAGTACGAATTAGCAATGCCTGTGCCTTATATAACTCAGGCTTCGCCTTTGTTCCGACCTCGGCAAGTGCTACCCCCGCGATGTAGGCCTCCTGATCTACCAAATTTAGGCACATGATTCGCCCAAAATCAATAAAAAGGCTCAGATTACCATCATAAGTTCTTGCCTCTGCTTCAGGGCGCAAAAGAGTCACTTCAAACTGCGCATTGGGGTCTGCATGGAACAATGCAATATGCTCACAAGGGGCATATTCGTTACCTCCTTGTGTACAAAGCAGCAAACGCCCTTGAAAGAAAAAACGGACTTCAGTCTCCTTTTCCAACTCCACAAGCTTACCATTGAGTAAGAGCGTATACCCTTCTGTAAGTGTACGCACGCTTAACTGTCGGATACTACATGTATCGTACAAACCGATACTCACACGCTGTGCACGAACATGATGTAAGGTAAAAGAACAAAGGAACACGAGAGCTAGCAGCAGACCTCGGTAGAAAAAAAAGTTCTTTGACAAATGCTTGGAATCTCGCAACTCGCTAAAATCTTTAAGGTTAATTGTCTCTATATATCAAAGGATCTATTTTGCATGTTCAGAGGTTTAAAGCAGCTTTGTTTTCGCCGTAAGTTTGGCGTAGAGATCCTCTGCAATGCGTTGTGAGCATCCCGCTTCGCCTATAAGGCACTGTAATTCACTATAATCGTTAAGCATTTTTTCTCGTTGCGGAGAATTGGGAAGCAACTTCTGCCACTCTGCACGCAGCGTGGTTAAATTAAAATCCTCTTGAATGAGTTCTTTAACAGCCTCTCTATTCAGAATAAGATTGACGAGACTAATCCAACGTACTTTAGCAAGCCTACGTGCAATCCATATAGATAGCGGATTGCCACGATAAACAACGACTTGGGGGATACCGAGTAGTGCCGTCTCGAGTGTTGCCGTCCCAGAGGTAACAATTGCAGCCAATGCATTCTGTAAAAGCTGATGCGTACGGTCTGTAACTAACTCTACATCAGGATAACGAGCAAGTGCTGTCTGATACGTTAATAAAGGGATAGCCGA
>CAUVMY010000238.1:0-3155 GCA_963552845.1 uncultured Bacteroidia bacterium | reverse complement strand
GGAGACGCTTGCATGCCAATATCTACAAAGCATTGGGATGCAAATTGTGGCGCGAAATTGGCGCTTCAGACACTACGAACTCGATATCATAGCCAAACAACACGGCGAAATTCACGTAATAGAAGTAAAGACACGTCGGAGTGATCAGTATATCGAGATCGCAGATTTGGTACGTCGCGCACAAGTAGAACGAATACTCAGCGCTACACAGGCATACGTCGAGACCTACCACTGTACCGAGCCCGTATTGCTAGACCTTCTAATTATAATTACTAATGCGGCAGGTACCGAGTTCGAGTTTTATCCTGATGCCTTCCACGATAGCTTTTAATGCAAAATGCCTCACAATGAAATTGAGACAAAAGTAGAGACGCAAAACAATCTTGCTCCTCATCGTCCCCCCCTCTCTCTCTCTTCTGCTGCTTTGTGTGCAGCTACAATCGCGTATCCCATATCGCAGTACATCGCTTATTTTTTCGTAGCCATTGCACTCCTCACTGGGGGTATTTTTCTCTTTGTGGGCGATAAACGCACTATCTCCGATTATTGGTGTCGCCTGCTCTTTCCCATGCTCCCTTTCCTCCTGACTGGGATTATTTTTCTTACCGTAGGCGATATTGCCACTACGCATCTTGGTTTATTGCTTGTAATAGGCAGCCCGCTTCTAAGCCTTGCATTTAGCAGAACGCCTTACGCCGATCGGCGAAATTCCATACTCTATAGCCTCTTTATTGCCTCGATTCTGACGCTATGGCTCGGGCTACGCAATTCTGAATGGAGTAATGACAGTATTTGGGCTATGCTCGACACCCTGCCTGCCGAGATACTCGTCCTCTATCTCTGGCTCTACTTTTTCGGCAAGCACCTATACTTCTCACCGCGACTTTTTCTTCTTCTATGCCTCCGCTTTTCCTTTTCTTATTTCACGGCTCTAGCCACTATATTCTTCTTTACTTTGCTCTGGCTTGTAATGTTTGTCGTGATCTTTTATTTTGGACACACATTACTTCTATTAGCCCTTTTCCCATTTATATTCTTCCCACACCTTTATCGGGGCATCGCCTATTTCCGCAATATTATCACTCGTCTCTCGCTCTGGGTGATTTTTACTATCGCTTTTCTTTTCGGAGTCTCATACGTAGCACACCTCATAGACGATTTTTATACTCCACAGTATCAGCCTCAACGTCCTTATGACCTTGTAACAGCAAATGGATGCCCGTATACGAATGACACCACAACCAAGGCCTACCAACAAGGCTATTATCACGATCTTTATGTTTGCCGCGAAGAGCTAGAAAACGAGTGGCCGCGCTATTCGGGCACACCTCTGGCAACGGAGTACGCCTCTGGGCGTACTGTGTATGATGCTTTATGTAGATATCTTGCGAGCGATGGGCATCGCCGCGATTCGGTCGGACTCTCTTTTCTAGAACCTGCCGATGTGGCAGCTATTGAACGCGGTGCTACAAATAGTAAGCTACGTAATCGCGGTCGTCTGTACTGGGCAATCTGGCGGGAGCTGGAGAATGCGGAGCGAGCAAAACTGGACGGGAATGTGGCATCATCGCCACTCTTACTTGCATGGAGATCTGTCGTGCAGAGGGATAAGAGTATAGAATCACCAATAGGCATTGCAGAAAGTGCCAGACGGTGGGGAGTACTACCCATTGCCTTTTTGGCATTTTCAGTTGTTGGCTCTTTATTAGTTATAGCCTTGAAATACAAACGTCGACATGCATGGCACGTGCTCTATTTATTTCTACTTGCCAGCATCGTCGGACACGGAGTGTTTACTGTTTACAGCCTTTTCTTTTTGTTGATAACAGTTTGGTGGGCATTGCGTTATAAACGACATCCAGAGCTAATTTAGCTCGGCTTTATTGCCCCCCTTCGAGCTTTTACAATTTCTTACACAAAAACAGACACCTCATAATTAAAGTGCCTCCCCCCAAAAAAGTTATCCAACTTTTGGAGTGTAGTTCACTACAATTGTCTGATAATTACTATTTGCCTAGAAATTTGTAGCGAAAGCTCAAAGAGAAAAATAGAAAATGATTGAAAACCATCATTTTACATTTTGATGCAGCTGCCCTATCATTGTATTTCCAATAGAATATGTACTTTTGTACCGTGTTAGACGGTTGGGCACGATGCCCAGGTGGCGGAATTGGTAGACGCGCTGGTCTCAAACACCAGTGGAGAAATCTGTACCGGTTCGACTCCGGTCCTGGGCACGCCGTTGCAGCGCAACGTAATTCCTAATTCTTTGGGTCTGGTGGGGAAGAATCAAAGAGAATTAGATAAGCGCTACCTGCGCATGGCGCAGATTTGGGCGGGTAATTCTTATTGCAAGCGTCGCCAAGTAGGCGCTTTGCTTGTTAAGGATAAGATGATCATCTCTGATGGCTACAATGGTACGCCGTCTGGTTTTCCGAACGTATGTGAATCTGAAACGGGAGAAACGTTCCCGTACGTGCTTCATGCGGAGGCGAACGCCATTTCCAAGGTTGCTAAGTCCTCTAACAGCAGTTTAGGCGCTACTCTTTATGTTACCTCAAGTCCCTGCCTAGAGTGCGCAAAATTGATAATACAGGCAGGCATCCAGCGTGTCGTTTACTCTGAACTTTACCGTCTTCAAGATGGTTTGGCATTGCTCGAAAGAGCAGGAATTGCCGTAGAATATATTCCCTTAGACGAATCGGAGAAAGAAGCAGAATGTCGGGACGACGAGTGCTGTTAGTCTTACTTTTGGCGCTAGTAGCGCTTGCGACCACGTTTTACGTACTAGAGCGTAGATCGGCAAATCGCTTGGCACGCCTGTTTGGTAGTATTGTGCAGGGCGACAAACTGCATGCTGTTGTAGATGCTGTAGAGAGGGACTATGTCGATTCGGTAGGTGCTGACAGCATAGAAAACCAGATGATTCGTCTTTTTGTACAACAGCTCGACCCACATTCGGAGTATTTTACTGCAGCGCAAATGGAAGAGGTGGCAGAACCCCTCCGAGGCGACTTTGACGGTATCGGGGTTACCTACAATATGGCAACCGATACGGTGGTGGTGCAAAGTGTAATTGCTGGCGGTCCGTCTGAAAAAGCTGGCATCCTGATGGGCGATCGTTTCCTCAGTGTCGATGGGCATCGTATTATAGG
>CAUVMY010000237.1:0-3193 GCA_963552845.1 uncultured Bacteroidia bacterium | reverse complement strand
ATTGGCTTCTCGCACCAAACGCAAGGTATCTCCCACAAAATCAGGAAGCCCGTCAATGCGAGCCCGAAGAGAGTCCAGAGGCATCCCCACGCGGATATTACCTATGAGCGGATAAGAGGACACTCCAATCGTAGCAGCCATGAAACGTTCTTGCCCCTTCGCACTTTTGTAGAGTATTATTTTGCTCTCGTTGGGTAAATCGAACTGATACAGCGTATCTTGCTCGCTTCTGAGGCGCGACGGTTGAAACAACATACGCGTAGGGCGCACTGTAGGCAGCTCTTTCTGAAAATCGGCAAGCAACATACCATGCTCAAAAGGGAGCGTCAGAAAAAAATCCAGAGAGAGTTTGCCCTTCGTTACATAGTCGGTAGTTTCGCGTATTAGGCGAAAGCTACGACATCCCACCATAAGCAATGCAAGTACCAATGCTATAGCTATTAGCCTCTTCGTGGTATTGAACTTTAGGCGCATTTTCTTAAAGTTTTAGCTGGTAAACGCGGTTGCGCAGATCTTCTGCAATCTCTTTCCGCGATTTACCAAGTGCGGGTAATTCTTCAGGCAGAATAGGAGTTCCTATCCGTAATTCTAGGTGCGCTCCACGCTGCCGGTACATCTCGTCGACCAGATAGAGCATCTCAATATTCGCGCCAATGTGCAACCATTTACGCGCAAGCGCCAAATTGTAAAAGAAATTGGAATTCCGTCCCCCGAAATGTATGGGTACTACCGTACGATGATATTCGAGCGCCTTCCCCACAAAATTCGGCTTCCACTCAAGGTCGCGAATACCATGCCACCCTCTTCGCGAGCATAAACCAGCAGGGAAATAGAGTATCTGCGCACTACCTGCATACGCCTCATTTAAGCGTTTGGCTGCATCTTGTGACTGGCTTCCGTGCTTGTTTATAGGCAAAAATATATCGCGGAACTGTGGCAATATCATCAGGAGGTCGTTTACAGGAAAATAGACCTTACCAAGTCCCTGACCTATAGCATCAATGAGCACAACGCCATCCAATCCTCCTAAGGGATGATTAGAAACAAAAAGATAACGCTCATCGGCGCGAAGCTGCTCAAGCCCGTGTGTGGTGTAGCGAACCTCGAACTCCTGTAGAATATGCCGTGCGAATGCTTGCCCGTCTAACCCTTTTCCTGCACGAAGCGTCGCGTTAACCTCTGGCACATGCAATATACGCGTGAGGTAACGATAGACAAACTGAGGCAGTCTTCGTGCCAAGCGGGCATTTTTCTCCTCTAGGAGACGACGTATGTCGACACTGCCATCTATCAGACATTGCTCGACACTCATCGGTAAAACGGGCTACTGGAGGGGCTGTATCGAGTACTCGAAGCTCTCCATTACGGGGTTAGAAAGGAGACGCGAAGAAAGCTCACCTGCAATTTGGCTTGCTTCGCCTTCGCTCTTTGCTTCTACCACTAGCACAATGTGTTTCCCTATGCGCACATCTTGTACTCCAGCGTATTCCATCTGATGGATAGTACCCAAAACAGCCTTCCCTTGCGGATCAAGCAAGGCGCGCTGTGGCATTACGTTAATTTGTACCTCGAATTTCATCACCTCGTAATCTCTTGTAGTTTCCTCCCCAAAAGTACCTAAAAAATAGAACCTAACGAGAAAGGAATAAGACTTTACGCGCATTTAATCATCTAGCGAAACGTAGAAACATTACAAAATAGTACAGCGATCGAACTTTATAGTACGATATGCGTAACCCTTTGTGAGGGAAGTGTGGTGGAAATATTACGAGAGGCAATGGCAAGCAAAAGAATAAGGGCATTCGTACAGGCAGTTGTGTCTAGCTATCGTGCTAAACTGGTGGCTATAGCACTTGCTGGCGCATTTGTAGGGCTTGTTGCCTACCTTTTCTATGCTTCGCGAGCCTATAGCTATCTCTCAGACGATCCGAGCGTCTGTATCAACTGCCATGTTATGACGCCCTACTACGCCACTTGGCAGCACAGCTCACACCAGAATGTGGCAACCTGCAACGACTGTCACGTACCGCACAACAACATTTTCAACAAGTACTTCTTCAAGGCGAAAGACGGACTGCGCCACTCCTATGTATTCACTATGCGCAATGAGCCGATGGCCATGAAAGCCATCTCTGAGAGTCAGCACGTTATTTACGACAATTGCGTGCGTTGCCATTCGCAGCTTAACCAAGAATTCGTAAAAACGGGTAGAATGACACACGCCGCGCTTGATCACGGAACAGACAAGCCTTGTTGGGAATGTCACCGCGACGTCCCGCACGGGGGCGTTAATGGGTTAGCCTCTACGCCCAATGCTTTAGTCCCCTACCCCAAATCGCCCGTGCCCCGTTGGCTAAAGGAATTGATGAAAAAATAGTGTGGAGAACACTAACGGAAAGTGCATACTAATAAATTGAAAGCAAGAGAGAACTAAGATGACCGAATATAAGAAACTCAAAAGCTGGCAAGGCTGGCTACTCTTCGCCGCCTGCATGGTCGTGGTGTTCTGTTTGGGTTTGCTAGCCGCCTCGGTTACAGAACGCAGGGCAGAAATTCAGTCCATTTTTGCTAACAAGAAAATAGACCTCGCGCCAGACGAGGCTCGGAATACACTCTTCGAGCAGAACTACCCGCGTGAATATCAGACTTGGCTTCAAACCGCAGATACCTCTTTTACCTCCGAGTTTAATGGCAATAAGAAAGTAGATGTGCTTGCGATGCGCCCCGAGATGGTCATACTTTGGGCGGGATACGCTTTTTCTCGCGACTATACGACACCTCGTGGTCACTTACACGCCATTGAAGACATGCAGGAAACGCTTCGTGTGGGAACGCCTGATGTGGGCGATAACAAGGATCTACAACCCGCCACCTGCTGGACTTGTAAGAGTCCCGATGTGCCCCGTATGATGAAACAGATGGGGATTGCCGAGTTTTACAAATCTAAGTGGAGCGACTTGGGTGCAGAGATTGTTAATCCGATCGGGTGTGCAGACTGCCATGATGTAGAGACTATGGATTTGCGCATATCGCGTCCCGCACTTGTAGAGGCGTTTGAAAGACGCGGGAAAGACATTTCCAAAGCGACACACCAAGAGATGCGATCACTGGTGTGCGCGCAATGTCACGTAGAATATTATTTCAAGGGTGATGGGAAATACCTAACATTCCCATGGGATAAAGGTATGACCAT
>CAUVMY010000236.1:0-3196 GCA_963552845.1 uncultured Bacteroidia bacterium | reverse complement strand
TGCGGGAATGCCACAGCCCATTCTCGTTTTTGCAAGGATTACTTTGGGTTTTGGCTTCTGTCCTCGTTTCTCGATTGCCTCAGCTAAAGCCTCACACGAATGTCCATCAATCTCATAAACCTCCCAACCAAAGGCTCGCCATTTTGCGCCGATGTCTAACAAATTCATTACAGACCAAGTCGGTCCATCTAGCTGCTGCCCGTTAACATCCACAATCGCGACAAGATTATCCAGTGATTCATAAGCTGCAAACATCGCCGCTTCCCAGATCTGCCCCTCTTGCAATTCTCCATCGCCGAGTAGTACGTATACTGAGGTTGCAGGGCGTGCAACGGCCATACCTGCAGCTATCGATAAACCTTGCCCTAGCGAGCCACTACCGCAAAATAGCCCTGGTGTTGCTTCATGATCGTGCCCGTGTCCTATACTCGGATGCCCCTGCAACCGACTACCAAGCCGACGAAGTGTCCAAAGTTCTTCCAAAGGAAACTCGCCCATCCGCGCTAAGGCAGAATAAAGCAACGGTGCTAGATGCCCAACACTGAGCACAAAGGGATAAACAGCACGCTGATTGATATTTTCTTTTTTTAAGAATCCGCTGCCAAAAAGTGTAGCAACAATATCTGCACTGCTCAAACATCCGCCCAAGTGCCCAGATCCTACTTTGGCAAGAACCTTTACCACGTCGCACCGCAACTGGTAAGCAAGATCTTCCACGTAATGCATGCTTATAACGTTTAGTCGGTTGCGGGGAAATTGATGCGCTCCGTGACAACAAAACTGCGCGGATAGGTGCTCAGGAGGCGCTGTCGCAGTACGTATGCTTCAAAACGAGTACGACAGTCCCCAACGGAGACCTTATAATAGGGAGAATCAAAAGTTCGATAAGCGCGTAACCCTTCAAACTGTTCGAGTACACGGTTCATTACCGCTTCGCTTTCGGCACGCGCATTTTTACCTAAATCGCGGTAAATGCGTACACGGAAACCATCCAGCCCTGGGTGTTGTGCATTTCGTGCATGATAGTTGGAAAGAGCTTCTGCCAATTTCCGTGGCTGCACAACTTCTATTTTCCCTGCTCCTGCCACAGGTTCGCGTAGCAGCGCATACACATCGTTTTTGGTGTTAGACTCTTGTGCTAAAGAAGCTCCCCATACCAATAAAAGGATGGAGAGCAGAATACCGCCTCGCATTTTATTACACCCCTTTTTGCTTACACAAAAGTATAAAGAAGCTAGAAACAAAAATCAATACACTCTGCAGCAGAAGTAACAGCGAAATTATGATGTATTTTTTATCTAATCCTGCGAGCTCCCTAGCTCTTGACGAGATAGCGTAGAATTGATGTGCCAGACAATTTTGTTCTAATTGTGGTATCTCTTCCATCGTACAAACCACCATACGCCCCCCATTAGGAGCAACAGAAGGAGTGGCAGAGAAATATTTAACACCAAAAGCAGAGTCCGATCCCGAACAAGACGTCGTACATCCAACAACTGTGAGGTATATTCGCGTCCGCGTAAGAGTAACAACTCCTCATAACCACCTAGGTAGAGCATTATGTTTTCTAACAGTTCTTTGTTACCAAATGTTTGTTGTGTGTATTTGTCAAAGCCGAGTGGTAAAATACGTTCCCGCCCATTTTTGTACGACAGTTCATTGGCTGCCAATCTACCATCTCCAAACAGCACTATGCGGGTTTTCTCGCTTTTTGCCTTAAAATTTAGGGTTTGTCCAGGGGCTAAGGAACGTAATGGGCGATGCGAGAAAACAGAGGAGAATCTGCCTTCTAAAAGCACCCCAACGGGAATGTTGGCAAGAGGCATCGGGCGTTGAGACGGATCTTCTCGAATTTCGCTCAGTTCAATAATCTTTGGCGTGGAAACCAGTCGTGCATATTTGGAAGAGGTGAGAAACGGAACTTTCAGAATGCTATCATTGGCTTTCGTCAGTTCTAGCGCTACAGGGAAGTGAGAATAAACAAAGGGGACATTCCGCGAAAGAAGTGTATAGGGTTGTGGTGTAAGTAGCGGATAGTAAACCCAAGGTAGGGGAGTAAATCGTGCTCCTTCGCCTACCGTAGCCATATTGACGGGAATGGGTGCACATTGCCCGTCTTGTAATAAATGCGTGGAGACTCTCACTCCATAACGGAAAAGCATATCATCTAGATTCAGATCGCGTGGTACTGCAAAAGTTCGCCCCTGTTGCTGTAAACTATCAATGCTTGTTGCAACTGGATTTATGAAAAGCAGTAGACACCCCCCTCCCATTACGTACTGATCTAGCACTAGTTTTTCTAGTTCTGAAAATGGTTCTTGCGGATTTGCCACTACTACTACGCGACACGAATCCAGCATTCCTACTTGGCATAGGGTATCGATGCGCCTTACATTGAACCTGCGTAGCAAATCGCGCTCCCAATCGGCGGTCTGTTGGGATGAAAGTTCGCCATGTGAGGAGGTAAATGCAATGGTCGGTTTCTGTTTTTGGAGTAGTTGAACTAATGTTGCGGTCAATGTATATTCTAGGCGTTGTAGGGCGATTGTGATATTGTCGTCGTTACTAAGTGTTACATCTCGTCGCATCAGATTTACGTAAACTGTCCGCCCTGCATAGCTTGCACACAGTCCTGGGAATACAATCCGCTCACTCTGTGTACCCGAAGCTGTACGCTCATGTACAGTAAGCGCTTCAATTCCCTGTGCTATCAGTTCGCGGCGATATGTAGTTAATTCCTCTTCGTTGTGTACTACCTCGTTCGGATCTTCGTGTAAGAACTTAACTCGATGCCCACTTCGTACTACATATTCTTCCAGAAGTTCGGTAAGTCCATTCCGTAAACGGAGAAATTCAAAAGGTAGTTCACCACCTAAGAAGGTGCGGATATAGACTGTGCCATCTAATTGAGCAAAGGTTGACTCGGAAACTTCGCTGAGAGTATAGCGTTTATCCTCCGTCAGATCAAAACGATAGTAGAGAGTACTTCCAATATAGTTTATTAGCAGTATGGCTATCAGTACAAGCGCTAAACGAACACTGCCGCGAAGGCTAGAAAAATGTTTCTTGAAGTTCATTTTCCCGATCTGCAACATTCTAGTGTCTCCGCATTTTGAGCATTTGTACCGAGAAGTACAAGAATAAGAATACTACGGAGATGAAATAGAGCACATCACGTGTATCTACCACGCCGCGC
>CAUVMY010000235.1:0-3206 GCA_963552845.1 uncultured Bacteroidia bacterium | reverse complement strand
GAAAAATATCTCTACGCGTGCACGTCTGAACATTATCTTCGGGGTAATCACCGTGCTCATTTTAGCCTTCGGGCTTTTTCTGATAAATAAGTCCATGCGCTCGCGGACAATGGTACGACTGATATATGCCACAGATGCCGCAAACTATGCTGTATGTGCCGCTATAAATGCAGAGATGCGTTATGTAGCAACGTCGCAGAAAAAAGATTTTGATGCTTTCACCTATCTCTTAGATAGTACACAGCGCTCACTGGATGTTGCTCTAGAAAGTTGTCGCTCTATTGGCGAAGACGAGGGGGAGGCACTTATTCGAGAACTGAATGCCCAGTTAGGCGGACTCCGTCAGTCCGAAAAGGCTCTTGCAGAAAAGATGGAAGATGATGCACGAATTGGCGATCAAGTCGTAGATGATTTTTTGGCGCTTTTAGAGGACATGCGCAAGTTCGATGTTATAGCCTCAGAGATCGCTGTAGGTTTGTCTACGGGTAATGACCTCTATCAGCAGTATACAGCTAACAATGATATTGATGCACTTGAAAAAGCCTATAAATTGTACCATAAATTAGCAGGCGTTTCGCTTCAGCCTATAGTTGCACAAAGGCTCGAGGCGCTCTCCGAGTCCGAAAAGGAGTTGCATGCGCATGCTATCTCTATGGTCGAGTTGAAAAAAAGGCTGATCGCGCAAGCAGACGAATTGTCGAACACACTGGACAAAGCAACCATGTATTTTGCTGATCAGTATCGTGCAGACCATACCGTGGTGATGAGTTATACAATAGTAATTCTGATCATTGTAATTGTTTTTTCAATTCTCATTTCGCAATATACGGCATCGTCTATTACAAGGGTTCTGAAACAGGGAGTAAAACAGATGGAGGTATGTGCGAGTGGCAATTTCAATTTGCAGATCCCTGAGCGTTTACTTCGGCGGAACGATGAATTCGGCACTTTGGCGCGCGCTATCGCTAGCATGATGCAACAAGTACGGAAAGCGATAGAGGATGTGAAAAAGGGAGCATACAATGTGGCAGACGCGAGTGAACAATTGAATGCAGTCTCGCAAAAAATCTCGCAAGGTACGAGTACGCAGGCTTCCAGTGCTGAGGAGGTAAGCAGTGCCATGGAAGAAATGACAGCCAACATAGATCAGAATGCTGAGAATGCTTTGCAGACTCAGACGATTGCCCAAGGGATGGAAAAGAAGCTTACAAGGGTAAATCGCCTCTCTCAACAATCACTGGAGTCTGTACAGTCCATTACCCAGAAGATTGCAATCATTACGGAGATTGCGAGTCAGACTAATATTCTTGCCCTTAATGCTGCCGTTGAAGCGGCTCGTGCAGGTGAACACGGACGCGGCTTCTCGGTCGTAGCATCAGAGATACGGAAGTTAGCGGAACGAAGTAGAGAAGCAGCTGCGGAGATAAAAGACTACTCCAGCCGCTCACTGGGTGATACACGCGAAGCAGCACAAGGACTAGACGACGTACTGCCCGAGGTATCTCGTACTGCACAATTGGTACAAGATATTGCTTCAGCGTGCCAAGAACAACGTACTGGAGTAGATCAAATCAACTCGGCAATACAGCAGCTTTCAGAGATCATCCAGCAAAACGCTGCTGCCAGTGCGGAGATGGCTACTAGCGCCAAAGAGCTTAATAGTCAGGCCACAGCGCTCAACGATGCAAGCGCTTTCTTTGTACTTTCCTAACCTCTCTAATAGGAAGTTTATTGTATGTCCACGGCAAACGAGAAGGTGTGGCAAAACGCCGCAAATCCATTAAATTGTATTTTGCGCCACCTACACAAGGCATTATTGAATAGTTTAATCTATTGATTTTCAATATTGGAACACTTCGCGTTAAAAATTAGTACCCAGTAAAAAAAGAGGGTGTGGCAAAGTAATCTCGCCACGCCCTCGTTTAATATCATCTTCTTTGAAACAGAAAAGCCTATTTAATGCCTAACTGATCGGAGAGCTTTTCTTCGTTCTCACGGCAGATTTTCAAAATCTGCTCATAAATCCCGCGGAAGTGTGAACGCTTATTCTTCACGTCTTTACTATTAGTTTTTATTTTCACTAGTAAAGTTTCCACCGCCGTTATAGTTGCACGATATGTCTGGCTTGCCAACTCATAAGCCTTTTCGTACCCTACACCTTCCTTCAAACTTGCTGCTAGCGAACAGTATAATCTGTGTTCGAGAAGGACATCCTTTACAGCCTTCTTAAAATCGCGAAAATTAGCCATTTCTAATGCTCTGTGTTATATGTAAACAAAGGTAACCGTTTTTTTGCTTCCGCCTTAAAATTTACCAAATTTAGACGCTCTAATTCGCCGTAACTGTCGTGTGATAGAACTTGGGCGGGGTAACTTATATAGGTACTGATAGGGTGTTAAAATTACAGGTGCAGGCTCTCCACAAACCTCTGTAGCGTGTTCGCCAGGCACTACTTTCAACGCATCTGGGACAACAGAGACCTCAAAGGCATTCGGGAGTTGCTCGGGTTCACCATCAATATGTCCTCGTAGCGGCGTTTTGCTACGGACGTATAAGTGTTGAAAGGGGATCGTTTCAACGTACGAACTAGTGTCCACCAAACCATGAAAAAGCAACGATGCCAAGTAGCCAATTGCGACTTTTGGAAAGGGTTTTACAATAACCATCTGTAGTGTATCGTCGTTCACCAAAGCATGCGGGGCAATACGTGCATTATTGCCAAACTGCGAAGCATTTGCAAAGGTGATTAGAAGAGCTTTACGCTCTAGGATCTTGCCATCGATCTCAATCTCATACTCCCGAGGTCTGTAGTTAAAGAAAAGTTGTGCAGTGGCTTTAATATAGCTATTGACTCCACGTGTGCCTAGTTTTGCAAACATCCAACCAACTTCTGCATCAAAGCCGATGCCAGCCGTAGTAAAGAAGTTTTTACCGTTAAGCAAACCGCAATCCATTGTAATACTGGGACGGTCGAGCGTAGTACGAAGCGCAGCACGCGTTACAAGTGGCAGATCCAAGTGACGCGCCAAACCATTGCCAGAGCCCATAGGCACAATACCCAACACCGTCGTTGAGCCAAGCAAACCGTGTGCAACTTCATTGACTGTACCATCGCCTCCCACTGCAATTACTAGGTCAAAACCACTCTCCGACGCATTATGAGCAAGTTCTGTGGCATGACTCGGATAACGTGTTAGATAGAGTTC
>CAUVMY010000234.1:0-3219 GCA_963552845.1 uncultured Bacteroidia bacterium | reverse complement strand
AAGCTTTAGCGTGAGACTCCACGTACGAGATCGCGTCAGCAACAGTCTTAATCTTCTCGGCCTCTTCGTCTGGGATTGTAATTCCAAAGGCTTTTTCCAGATCCATTATCAACTCAACGGTATCGAGAGAATCTGCGCCTAGGTCGTTCGTGAAACTTGCCGTATCAACTACTGCGCTACGCTCTACACCCAACTTCTCAACAATTATGTCCTTTACCTTGTCCGCTACACTCATAATTCCAAATTTATTATGTTTTGACATATCAGGAGCTTCTCTTTCAAAGAAATTTCCTCCCGCGACACAAAGGTAAACTAAATTTTCTATTTTTGGCTGCATATAACGCAATGAACTGTGACAAGATGAATAATATTGCCATTTTTGCTTCGGGTAACGGCACTAACGCACAAGCACTCATCGAGTACTTCGCAACGCGTTCTACAGCACGCATTGCCTTGCTTATATCCAACAAGCCACAGGCTTACGCTCTTGAGCGTGCAAAGAGGCACAATATCACTACGATACTAATAAATAGTAAAACACCTTGTTCAGAACTGATAGAAACGTTGCATTCGCACCGAATTGACTGGATTATTCTTGCGGGTTATCTCGCACTAGTACCTACAGAGCTCACCGCAGAATTCCCGAACCGCATTATAAACATTCATCCTGCTTTACTCCCCAAATACGGAGGCAAAGGGATGTATGGCGAACATGTACACAAGGCTGTACTTGCAGCCCACGAAATACGTTCTGGCATCACCATACACTTTGTAAACGAACACTATGATTCTGGAACAATCATTTTTCAAGCTAGTTGCCCCGTCTATTCTGAAGACACGCCAGACACGCTCGCGGCAAGAATTCACCCACTCGAACACCACTATCTCCCCATCATAGAGGATCTACTCTGTAGTCGCGACTATCAATAGGGACGAAGAGACCTTATTTTATTATCGTTAAAGAACGAGAGCTCTGCTGCAGAGTTTAGAATAGAAAGATAATATTGTTCAACTTGTACAAAGCGTGTTTTTCTTAATTCACTTTTTCTCTAGATGTGGTATACACTCAGTACACCTCTAATCATTAGCAACACTTGAACTTCAAGATTTCTAAAATAAAAAAGGCGTAGACAGAATGAACTACGCCTTTAATAATTACTTTGAAATAAATTCTAACCCAAGTAAGCCTTTAAATTCTTGGAACGACTCGAATGGCGTAAACGTCTGATTGCTTTTTCCTTAATCTGACGAACGCGCTCACGCGTCAGCTTAAATTCTTCGGAAATCTCTTCTAAAGTTTTTTCTTGACAACCTAAACCGAAAAACAAGCGTACTATATCGCGTTCGCGTTCGCTAAGCGTTGCTAGGGCGCGATCTATCTCACGCCGCAAACTCTCCTCCATCAAGCCGTTGTCGGCACGAGGAGAATCAGGGTTCGCAATTACATCCAACAGACTGTTGTCCTCTCCTTCTACAAAGGGGGCATCTATCGAGACATGACGACCTGAAACGCGCAAACTATCCGCAATTTTCTCCTTCGGCATATTCGTCTCATTTGCCAACTCCTCAACCGAAGGCATTCGTTCATTTTCCTGTTCAAACTTAGCAAGCGCCTTATTTATTTTGTTCAATGCTCCCACCTGATTGAGAGGGAGACGCACAATACGTGATTGCTCTGCTAAAGCTTGTAAAATAGACTGACGAATCCACCATACAGCATATGAGATGAATTTAAAACCTCTCGTTTCATCAAACTTTTCGGCAGCGCGAATTAATCCCAAATTTCCTTCGTTGATTAGGTCGGGCAAACTTAGCCCTTGATTCTGATATTGCTTTGCAACTGAGACTACAAAGCGCAAATTTGCGCGCGTAAGTTTTTCCAAAGACTCGTGATCGCCCTTTCTAATTTTTTGTGCTAACTCCACCTCTTCATCTGCAGAGATCAGATCCTCCTTTCCAATCTCCTGTAAATATTTATCGAGAGAAGCACTCTCGCGATTCGTAATAGATTTTGAGATTTTAAGTTGCCTCATGCTACTTTCCTAATTTGTGAGATGTTCTTATTTTACTATATTTGCGATACCCCTGTCGATACGAATTGGGAGCGAGAAACTCGCTCTACGCTTTTGCGTATGTTCTCTACCGAGAGAAAACGTTTGTAACGCAAAAATGTTGCGCGGGGGTTCTGCTTTGTTTATTGTTGTGCTTTAACCACCACAATGTGGTACATCAAAAATTGCATTTTTAGGATCAATTTGTATTAGTATAGTTACCTTACAAGATTTAGAAAAGCATAGTGAGTTTCATTCGTTCTAGAGTAAGTTACTCGGAATATGTCGTTTTTTTTCAGTTTTCCCAGCATTTTATTAACATCTTCTAACGTATTAACCACAACGCCATCGATCTCTATGAGTTTGTCTCCTGGCATTAAGGGGCACTGGTACAAACCTGCATCCATGACAGACAGTATAGCAATTCCCTCTCCTTCCTCTTCTGACTCGTTTATTCCCAAAAATAAATAAGGCAAGCGCAGTACTTGATGTGACTGTACAATGTACGCGTGAATAGCACTTCGTACCTCTCTCGTTAACGAGGTATAAAACAGCGTATCGCCTCTTTTACTATTCACCTTTTCCAAAGCTATTAAAAGCCCGACATTACCAGCCTTAATGTACTCATACAATACCTCCTTATCTAATGTGTACTGTTGGGCAAGGAGATAAACAACTGGAATATATGTCGTTAAAAACTTATTCAATGCAGTACGGCTGCCTTTCTCAATAAGCAAACGCATACGATAAAGCTCAGCCCCCGACAGACCAAATTTGCGTACTACATCAGAGCCAACCATCTTTATGTAAAGCGTGTAAAGACAAGAAAATACCTCTACACCTACTCACTTTCTTTCAGTACAACTTCTACTGAATGCTCTTGTTTTGCTCTTATGTAGGTAACCTTCACTTTTGTACCTGGAGTCTTACTCCCCAATAATCTATTTACCTGAGCAATGCCTTTCAAAGGCTTGCCATCAACTGCAATTATAACATCACCTTGACGAAGACCAGCTTCCGCCGCTGCGCTATTAGGTTTTACTTGTGCTATTACAACTCCCTCCATCTTACCTCCTGTAAGTGTTTGTGCTAGATGAGGGCGTAACTCAGTAAGCACTACGCCTAAGACTCCTCGTTCCACCTTACCATGGTGTGCAGTTACCGTTGT
>CAUVMY010000233.1:0-3232 GCA_963552845.1 uncultured Bacteroidia bacterium | reverse complement strand
GAGTCTTTTTACAGACTTCTTGTATTATGTATGCAAAACGATCGTCGGGCGCATTGAATAATTTCTCAAGCTGATAGGTAGTCTCCCACTCCCAAAAATGACGCTCTAGGATATCAAGTAGCGCTTCAACCGATGTATAATATTTCGTATTAAGATCGAGATACAATACGGGGTATTCTTGCCACGCTTGTCTCTTCTCTTGTTCTGCTAACTTCTCTTCCGCTTTCTCCAGATACAACCCCTTAAATAGCTCTTTTTGCCCTCGGAAATAGGCGGCAAGCGTAGAAAGAAATAAGCTCTTGCCAAAACGACGAGGACGGCTTAAAAAGTAGACTTGATTCTTTAAGAGCTGTACAACGTAATAGGTTTTATCAACATAGGTGTAGCCTTCGTTGATCATTTTTTCAAAGCTTTGTACACCGATGGGAAGTCTTCTTTCAGCCATTTTTACGTCGTTTCTTTAATACTAAAGTACGAAATAGTAGGCATGGAGGCGTTGTCTTATCCTGAAAAAGTTGACTCCAAATACCAGAGTTAACCCTGTGGGAGAAAAACAAAAAGTATTACGCCAAAGCCATTAACTTACATCAGAGATATGGCTACGATCCACGCAAGATTGCATACGTCATTCCTGTACACGAACATACTATTCGACGTTAGTTCGCTAAATTCGCTTAAGAGAATGTACAACTCCACAGACGACGAATGCCAAAAAGCGCAGCGCGAAGCAAAGTCCGCAAGTAGGATCGCCCGCGAGTGCAATGGCGCAAACGACTTCTGTCAAAGTGCAAGGCTTGCAAGCTCAACTCGGGCTTCTAGAAAAGAAAACTAAAAAGCTAGAAACCTTAACTCAAAATAATGCTTGATAAATTCTGTATAGTGGGGGATGCTTGCATATTGTATGTGTTTTGGCTAGCAAACACACTCTCCTACTTCAGCGCCTCCATATATTGCCCTACGTACTTCCCAATGATGTCAAACTCGAGGTTAACAATTGTCCCCTCCTTGAATGTATGGAAATTCGTATGCTCATGGGTGTAGGGGATGATGGCTACTTGGAAACCGCCGCGTCGTGAGTTCACCACAGTGAGGCTTACTCCGTTTACTGTGATAGAGCCCTTTTCTACTGTCAGCATCCCAGGGTGAGGTTCATACTCGAAGGTGTATATCCAACTCCCATCTGCAGGTTCTACCTTCATACAACGTGCTGTCTGATCTACGTGCCCCTGAACGATGTGCCCATCCAGACGCCCATCAAGCTTCATGCTTCGTTCCAGGTTCACTTCACTTCCAACAGTTAGTAACCCAAGGTTTGATTTGCGCAATGTTTCATCGATGGCGGTAACCACGTAGTGGCTAGGCTGCAAGTCTACTACGGTCAGACAGACGCCGTTGTGCGCCATGCTTTGGTCTATTTTCAGTTCGTTCACAAACGAACAACTCACCGAGAGGTGAACATTGCCACCCTCGCGTTCAATATTGCGAACTATGCCAATTTCCTCTATGATTCCTGAGAACATTGTATTTCAACTTTTTTGTACTGTCTGCAAAATTAACCTTTCACATTGAGATGACGTACAAAAGGTATAGTCGCATGTTCGTCAACAGAAATGTACATTCCAAGACTTCATGTCCTAGGTATATTCTGCAACGCAAGTGGGCAACCAAATATTGGCTTTAATTTTGCGTTCCTAGCTTTATGAGGGAAGGGAGGTGGGTGCTCCCGCTCTGTTTTTAGGGTGTAAGGTGTAAATTAAAAGTGTAATTCTATGAGAATGAAGAAGAGGATATTGGGTCTGTTATGCCTCAGTGTACTGACGTTGGTTGCAAATGTCAGTTGGGCATACGATCAGGATGCTTTTGTGACGACGTGGAAGTCGCCTAAAGCAACTGAGTTGCAATTCCCATTGATGGGACAGAATGTGGAAATTAAGTGGTACAAGACAGGTCAGGAGGCAAGTGCTACGACTGTCCCGGCCACGAGTTATGTACTTGAAGAGCCGTTTACTTTCTCCGTAGAAGCAGGTACGGAATATTATGTCGAGCTTAAGGGCGACCTAGAGGCTGTACAGGTGCTTACTTCCTACGCAGAACTGCAAACCATAGAACACTGGGGGAAGATTAGATGGAAGCGACTCAATAGTGCATTCAAGAACTGTAGCTCGTTGCTCGTGAAAGCTACTGATGTGCCTGATCTGAGCAGATGTACTACCCTTTCTTCAATGTTTAATGGTTGTACTTCGCTTACGACCATCAATGCTGCCAATTGGGAAGTGAAAGAGGTCTCTTATTTCGATGCCATGTTTTCGCGTTGTATCAATTTTGATGACGATGTAACGAATTGGAAAATACAGCGCGCGCGTACAATAACCTCGATGTTTGAAAACTGCATTAAGTTCAACCGCGATCTCACGAATTGGAAATTGCCCGAGATTACGAACTACAGTTATCTGTTCAAAGGGTGCACAAATTTTGAAGGAAAAGGCGTAGATAAATGGGACATGAGCAAAGCAGAGAATCTGCGCTACATGTTCAATGGGTGCACCAATTTCAAAGCAGATCTGAAAGACTGGAATGTAAGTAAGGTTACAGTCTTACACGGCACATTTGGGGGTTGCATCTACTTCAATTGCGACATCAGTACGTGGGATGTAAGCAACGTAACCATCTTTGAAAGCCTATTTAGTGGGTGTACTAGCTTCAAAGCGGATCTGAAAGATTGGTTGAAGAACCCGAACAATAAGGCAGAGAATCTACAATATATGTTTAATGGCTGCCAATTTTTTAATTCCAATCTGAATGAGTGGAAGGTGGGTAAAGTAACCACCATGAAGAACCTCTTTGCGGGGTGTGCAGCTTTTAACAGTCCTCTCGATAAGTGGGATGTAAGCAAGGTGGACAGTATGGCTTATATGTTCGAAGGGTGCGGTATCTTCGATCAAGATCTTTCAGGTTGGGATGTAAGCAAGGTGGGTTCTATGCGTGCGATGTTTAGATATTGCACAGCTTTTACACACGATTTGAGTGCATGGAAAGATAAAGTTTCCAATGTAAAAGATTTTAGCTTCATGTTCTCGGGCTGTGTCAATTTTAATGGAGATCTGAGTGGATGGGATGTAAGCAACTGCACAAACTTCAACTATATGTTTCAGCGTTGTTCCAGCTTTAACTGCGACCTCAGCAAATGGAAGATGGAAAATGCGACTACCGCTTACTATATGTTCTATGCGTG
>CAUVMY010000232.1:0-3261 GCA_963552845.1 uncultured Bacteroidia bacterium | reverse complement strand
GACAGCGCTTAATGTCTACACAAATGAGTTGCGCGCGAGTACTTATACGATGATGAGCAACATCTACCGACGTATCGAAATCATCGTACAAATCTTTCAACATTAACGTTGCCTCAAGCAACTCTATTTGGTGTATACCTGATGCCGCAAGCTTTGCAATGAGCGCAACATCGTCTTCAGCACACTGTTGAAAACAATACTCTACGAGCCAAGCTCCTACCATAGCATGCTCAGACAGCAATAGAACAAGAGGATGCAAATCTATAGCCTCGAGGCAAGCTGCATAGAGGAGACTTATTTCTATACAGTTCGCCATGCGTTGCGTGAAAAGAGTATCACACATGCGTATGCGTTGCCCGCGTTTTTCATAGCTAGGGGGAAGGGAGCTATAGATGATTTGTTCTTGCGCAATGGCATAGTACACAGCCGCCATCATCTTACGTACACGGTTCGGATCTCCTGACTGGTAACCCTCAAAAGAACCATTGTTCGTCCACTGAAAAAGGATATGAGAGGCTCTTTGCAAAATAGGGGTTATGGCTGGATAATTGGGCGTAACAAACGCCGCAAGCATTTCAGGGAGAGTGTCTATCTGTAAGGCGTAGTCGAAAGGAAGAAGAGCAATGGGGAAGAGTTCCGAATAAAGTGTTGTACCCGTAGCATCTTGTATAGTGAGGCGCAACACCGTATCTACGCGCTCTGTTCGTTGTAATATCGTTGTAGGATCAATGCTGAGGGTATGCAAATTGTCTGTAATAGACAGTGTCTGTTGCGCACCGAGTAAAGCAATTTTTTGCTGGTACGGAGAACACCCAAAGGGATCGATAGAAAGGGAGAGCTCTAGGTTTTCTAACGCCGTATCGCCTTCATTGGTAAGCAGTAATTCCCGTGCAATAGGTACATAGTTCTGATACAACGCATAACTCACTTCTGGTAGGTAGGTTAGTTCGCACTTCAGATTTCCCATAGTTCTAGGTTTCAAATCCTTACAAAAATAGGCAATGTTCATGCGTGATCTCCTCGTGCAAATCTTGCGCTTTGAACAATCCAACTTGGCTCAAGAAGGAAGGGAGTGGGAGGTGCAAGGTCGGATAATCTCATATTTATTGCATCTACAGTACAGTGAAACGTGATGTAAATACGAAAAAATTTCTTCCCCCGATTTTCTCGCTAACATACTGATAACAATTATTGATGCTTAGTAAACCTTTTTCATAAGAGCCCAAAAACGTGGAGCGTGCCAAAACGCAGCAAGTCGGTTAAATTTCACTTTGTGCCACCTATACAAGAACTTATAAGATTATTTACTTTATTGATTATCAGCATTGGAAACGCATTGCGCAACTCTTAACTCTCAACTCACCCCTCCTCATTTAAAGAAATTGAGGTTTTCTTAATCAAAAAAGTGACTCCTCTCGTCTCAAGGCGATCCCACACTAACGCCTCCCACTAACACCCCATGGATTATATAACGAAAACATAATAATCGCACAATCCTGCGCAAAAATGGCGAGATTTCTTGGCGATATACTAAATATTTGAGAGGGAGATGCGCCCGATAAACACGTAAAGCGCTAGCAATTAGATTACTATAAGCACAGTTTCAAACCACGAAACTGACCGAAAACCACAGCACAAAAATAACAATTATCGCAGAGCACCACGGTGCAACACCTCCTAGGGAACGGGTAACGCATTTTGCAGCGGGTAACGGCAATTCGCCTCGCACTGTAGTTGTTCGACGCGTTACTTTTCGCACTGAAAGTGCAGCACAATCTAGTCTAAGGCAGCGCTTCGCTTGAATTACGAATTACAAATGACGAATTACGAATGGAGGAATCCCTGTTTTTCGCACTGAAGGTGCAGCACAATCTAGCCTAAGGCTAGGTACAATGCGTATTTTTATAAGCAACTCTTAACTCTTATGCGCTCTGTAAGGGCAACATAAAGCATCCCAACATTTCACATCGGCCTAAAATTCCCCACCCCCGAATAGGGTTCTATTGCGTCGTGTCATGCCGCGACGCTATGATTTGATAATCAATGGTTTATCGCAAGAAATATATGTTGATATCCAATTATCTATATGTATTTTACGGTAAAAATCTTATTGCTCTTTTTCGCGTAGGGGCGAGGCGTGCCTCGCCCGAAATGGTAATGCATTGATGATCGATGTGTAGCAGCGCGCCATGGCATGCTGCAAGCCGCAAGGCTTTGTAGAACCGATGTGGCAACCCTGTTTTGTGCCTTCGCACGAAAATTCCGTGCATCGCAAATAATCGCTTTGCGCTGGTAATCGGTCATTCGTAATTGTCCTCGCCGCTTTACCTCGTACTTCGTACCTAGAACCTCGTACCTAAATTAGAAATCCGTACTCGTATACCTTCGGCACAATCTTAAGTCGAAGCGCTTCCATCGCCGTTTTCAAATTGCCCAAGAGACGATTGTATTCGGCATCCTTACTCGTTGGAGTCATGCGCCCTTTCTCATTCCTTTGTTGGAAATATTCCCGTATATCGTAGTACGACGCATTCGGGTTCGCATTCGGCTGTGCATGGTAGTAGCGCCACAACTCGCGCCCCGCATCAAACACCGCTGTTGCGTCGGGCGAAAATACCAACGGCTCTGTGGGTACAAACGCTCTCTCTTCTCCTAAATCTCGTAGCGTTCCCCTGATAGGTTTAGCTAACTCTTTATCCCCGCTTTGCGTAGTACTTAAAACTTCGTACTTCGTACTTGCGCCTGAGGCGCATCGCCCAGAGATGAAGTCCATCATAAAGTGACTTTCAAACTTCTCTTTGGCATCCACCTCCTCTTCGGTAAATGGAATCCAATGGTTAGTACCATATTGACTTCGTATGTAGTTTGAAAACAACAGAAATGCAAGACAATCTGTTTGAAACAATAGATCCGTCATACATTCGAGGGAAGGGTATAAAAATTGATCGCGATCATTGTGCCATTCTGCCTTTATTACAGTACGTACCGCAAAATATACGGCGACGACGAACAGATTTTGTGCACTGACAAGTGTATGCCGCCCCCCTTTCTTTCGTGGTCGCTCTACATTATCTAAAAAAATGGTGTTCCAGTTCTGAAAATCGTTACCCACCGATGCCAGATGTCCTATAGCTTCGCTATTTGCTACTGTAGAAAATTCTTTTAGCCAGTCACTGATTAGTCTTTTCCCATCATAACTCTCGCAATATTTCTCGCCCATCTTTTCACCAGCCGAGTTAAAAAGGCTAAAAGTCGTGCCTC
>CAUVMY010000231.1:0-3264 GCA_963552845.1 uncultured Bacteroidia bacterium | reverse complement strand
CAACAAGCGGATGGAAACTGACATGGGAGGCTGTTGTGGGCGCTAAATCTTATGATATCTTGAAAGGAGATATAAGCAAGGGCGACTTTAAGGTGATAGGCAATGTGAGCGAAACGTCTTTTGATATTCCCGAGGTAAACATTGACCCATCGTACAATGTATTTGCTGTGCAGGCAGTGCATACCGATGGTTTCCGAGGGCAACGTAGTTTAGGTGTACTTTCACAAGGGGTTATTGCCAAATCATTGACGCTAACGGATCTTCCCTACGAGGAGACGTTTATTGGTTATCCCTTAAAAAATGTACAGCTGGTGCTAGGAAAGAAACTTGTTCTCGAGCGTCAGGAGACACCCGTAAGTGCGCGTTTACCCTTGGGGTCGATGATGTTACAGATCAAAGGCGAGAAGGTTGAGAACGATTGGTCTAGTCCGTTTACAAAACGCGACAATGTAGCCGCTCTCAAGGTTTGTAACCTTGACCTGACGGCGCTCGATAAAACAAAGAAATTATTCTTTACCGCATACGGTCTGCTTTCCCATAATGAAAAAGGTGCGCCCGAAGACTCACAACTGCGCCTAGTGGTAAATGGCACTCCTGTGAAGAATGTGTTGGGAGAAGAAGCCTATAAGGCGGATAATGGCGACCACAGTTATGCGTGGGATATTAGCGACTTTGCGGGACAGAAAGTAAGTTTGTCGCTAGAGTCGGCTCATAAGAAGATTGATAATAGCTTCACTATCGTCTCCTACGAAATTGCTTATGAGAAGGAAAAAGTTGATATTCAGCTAATTCCTGTAAATGAGGTTGAAAGCAAGGCTAACATGGGTAAAGAGACTTTCTCTTTCAATGTTACCAACAATACCTCGAAGGCTGTGAAAAATATCCCAGTTTCAATTCTTGTGGATGGTAAAGTGGTATACAACACCATAATTGAGGAGCTACAAGCCTTTACCGATCGCTTCATAGAGTATACTTACGACTTCTCGACCTCCTCGCTTGATGGTAAGAAATACCAAATCGAACTCCGAGCGAATGTAGAAGGCGATACGAACCCTGCGAATAACGTGGTAAAACGTGAGGTCTACAACAAGGGGAATGTCATCATTATGACGCATAGCACAAAGACGCAATCTTTCTATGGATTACAAATCCCCGTTGAAGATATGCGCGACGAGAAGATTACAGATCCCATCCGCTTTACCGACTTCGGAGGTGGACTTGAGAACTACCCAACTAAGGAGTTGGCGTCGATGTGCTTTAAGCCGACAACGGCAGGACAAGTGGTGCAGTTGGCTTTTGAAAGCTACGATATTGCACCTCAGGATACGTTGTATATCTATACAAACATAGATGCTACAAAGGATGCGCAAAAGAGCACGCCGACATACAAGTTGTCTGGGAAAGGCGCTAAACTGTTCATTTCTAACCATGAAGCAGGTACAATAGTCGTTCGTTTCAAAACACGTAATCCAAAACCTCGCTCGGGGTGGATTGCTGAAGTGCGACAGGTGAAATTGCCTAACCTTTGGGCATTGGCTACGACCACACCTCTCGCGACCGAGAAGGTGGATGACAATCACCTCCAGATCAGAGCGAAGGTGGTGAATAAGACAAATGCAGTTCTATATTCAGTGCCTGTTACCATCAATGTAGAAGGGAAGATTTTCCAGACTGAGATACCAAAACTCGATAAAGGCGAGAAGGAGTATACGCTGTCTAAACTCATTGATGTTACGCCGCCCGTGAATGTCAATATTACAGTAATGTTGGGACGCGACGGAGATACAAACGATAATAAGGCTTCGTTGAAGTACGAAAATGACCCGTATTTGATGAATGGGAAGGTTGAGAAGCCGTCCTTGTTCTATATCTCTGCTATGGAGACGGCAGGTCAAAAGGCGGTATCCTGCTTCCCAACTTCACAGCTCTTCTATCGTATGACGACGCGGGTTGTACTCTATAAAGAGAGTCCGAACCTAATGCGTTGTACCTTTACTTATGGTGAGGCAGCAACTACGGCGCTTTTCCCAGCTAAATTGCGTGTTTGGGTCGACCTGATTAAGGATGATGGCAAACTCAGCAATGAAAAACCAGAGTACTATGAGTTGTCTCTACCTGCAATTAGCAAAATGGAAGAAAAGCCTGATGCTGCAGGCATACCAATCGACTTTACGCAGCTTACTAATTTAGCAGCGGGCGACTATCGGATGCGTGTGGCGCTTTTCTCCGATGAGAACTGGACGAAGTTCAAGAATGGAGAAAAGGTACCGTGGGGACAGATTTTCGACTGTACGGCAGTTGTAAGGGATGGGAAGAGTCCTTTGGAGAAGGATCTGCAGGTGCTCGGATTTGAAGACGTGTCTTCTGGAACTGACCTTAAGGAAGATCAGGTACTGAAGGTGCGAATCCGTAATAATGGTCTATTGCCTGTGGAAAGTTTTACGCTTGAGGTTGAGCAAGATCGAAAGCCCTTTATAAAAGAGACGATTAACGAGCATATCGAGCCTTTTGGAGGCGAGAAGGTCGTTACACTGACACAGAAGGCAAATTTGAAAAATTATGGTGTTTATCGTTTTGATATCACAATCAAGGACGAGGACGCAAACCGTGAGAACAATACCGTTGTAGAACGCGTGTACCATTATACGCCAGCAACCAATGATCTGTATTCGTTGCATTTTGTGGGTGCTAATGACCAGTGGTTGCAGATTGCCGACATGGGGGCACAGCATATCCGGACGCAAGTAACCGTCGAGGGGTGGTGGAAATTAGATGTCCCCCAACAAGCACTGCTTTTGCAATCGAAGTCGTTTAAACTGGCTTCGCTTTACAAATCGTCTGCTGGGGTTGATAATGCAATCTACCTTGAAATGGGCGGCGGACGTACCATTTTCCGCTCGAAGAAGGCAGTATTTAAGCCTGGTCAATGGCAGCACGTAGCAGTGACTGTTTCTTTCACTGCTACTATTCTCGGGAATGTAGTAGAGGCGCATTGCTACATCGATGGCGAGGATGTTATACTCGAAGGGAATGGGCAGCGAAACTTTGCCTTTGACTATATGCTCATGAACCGCTCGTTAAAGGGAGATATGGGGATGTTCCGAGTTTGGAACAATATCCGTAAAGCATCCGAAATAAAAGATAACAGGTTTAAGAGTGTGCGCAAAGCAGATGGGGAACTTCCACAAGAATGGAAGACGGAGAACGGGAAGAAAGTTCTGAAGTCTGGCTGCATACTTGAATATATGCTCAATGAAGGACAGT
>CAUVMY010000230.1:0-3271 GCA_963552845.1 uncultured Bacteroidia bacterium | reverse complement strand
TGCATTTCATAGATTCGATTTGTGTAGGTATTAAAATGCTTATCGCAATTCTGCTCGCGTATCAGTTTAGAGAAGCGTTTACCCTCCTTCTACTTTTCAGGCGCTACGAGTTGATTAGCGCGCATACGGGCATTGTAGGTTTGTAAGAGCGCTTCGAGGCGGTGTGTCATGTGAGAGGCGCGGTCGTGCAATGAGTCTAACAAATTGAGGGAGAGATAATTGTCTTTCACGTAATTAAATAGTGCCGTGGGATGTTCGCCATCGTGCTGGAGTACAAAGCCTTCTTCAATGAGTTGATATGTACCATCGAAATCGCACACTGCAAAATGCGGGGACTGTGCACTAAGCATGTTGTTACCAAATGCCACAATGCTTTTTTGATATCCCAACAAGGAAAGGAGGGTAGGCAGTACATCCGCCTGTTGTACGGTAGTGGAATCATTAAATCCACGGAGATCGGAGTTAGGGGCATAGAGCAACATAGGGGTCGCAAAGCCTAACACAGAGGTTCTGTATTCAGGACGCAATGAGCCGTTGGCGTGATCGGCAGTAATGAGAAAGAGAGTATTGTTAAACCACGGTTGGCGCGCTGCGGCTTGAAAGAATTTTCCGAGTGCGTGGTCGGTGTAACCTATGCAATGTACGAGTGGTTCTCCTTCGTCAGGGAAAACGCCTTCGTACTCTTTGGGAACTTGAAAAGGGTCATGACTAGAGAGTGTAAAAACCGTACCTAAAAACGGTTGTTTCATCTGTGAAAGCTCTTGTAACATGCGCTGTAGGAATGGTTCGTCCCATATTCCCCAAACGCCGTCGTAGTCAACATCGTTGTTATATTCGTTTTTGCCAAAGTAATGTTCGTAGCCCGCTTGCTTCACAAAAGCATCGAACCCCATAGAACCATTGGGGGCTCCATGAAAAAACATTGTAGAATAGCCCATTTCTTTCAAGCAGGAGGCAATACCTTTTATTCTATTTCCCGAATAGTGCGATGTAACAAAATGTCCGTGCAGTGGTGGAATAGCGGCGAGTACAGACGGCATAGCGTCTATACTTTTACGTCCGTTGGCAAACGCTTGTTTGAAACAGTAGCCTTGTGCGGCAAGAGAATCAAAGCAAGGTGTATAACCTTTGTAGTTTGGGAGGTCTTTGTTCAAACATCCGATGTACTGTCGGGCAAAACTCTCTATGATAATTATTACCACGTTACGTCCCTGCAACTTGCCAAAATCCGTTGTAGAGTCGGCTACTAGGTTGTGCACAGGGTTGAAATATTGCAAAAGCTCTTGGTCTGTAGCAAAGAAGTGCTTTTCGGGGAGTTCCTGTTTCCCGATGGTTCGGATAATGCAATAGGGCGTGTTAAGTACTAGCGACCTGTGTTCAATCTTATCCACGGAAACGTTAGCATAGCTCATCCCGAGCGGACGCCAGTTTTTTGCAAAACTCCCTCCGCGTAATCCCCATGCAGCATATACGACAAAAAGAAAAGCAATAACCAACTGTAGGGGGTAGTATAGATACCACCGTTGTTTTTCGCCTATAAAACGGACTGGACGAACCCGTCTGTAGAAAAAAACCAATAGAAGTACAGAAAGAATAGCAAGCAGTACGATGTACCAATATTCGAGGAGGAGGTGTAAGAAAAAAGAGTTCTGTTCGTTGGCGAATTCGCTAAAAACAGAGGACGTGGTACGGCGCAATGTATTTGGGAAATAGACACAGTCTGCCAACCCAGCCATAATCCCTAACGTGTTCGGAATATAGAAGCTCAAATTAAGTGTGTACTGATAGTACTTGTGCTTACGAAAACGAAAGGGGAGAATACTTAGGAGGATAAATAGAAGGTTGAGGTAGAGTACTGCTGCCGTATCAAAACGCAGTCCGCCCACCCACGCACGCAGGACTTGAGCGGCGGTCATGTCTGCAAAATGCTCGTAATTAAATAGGTAGAAAAGTAGTCGCGTTAGCCCAAAGAACCAATAAGCTATTGCCAAACGGTAAAGCAGAGCGAACTCGAAAAAAGTGGGTAATGCGCGTAATTTTTTCAATTTCATTCTTATAATTACTTCAGCAGTCCCAAATCAGCCTCTATTTAATGCCCCTTTTATTCAACTCTCTCTGGTACTCACGTGCATATTTTGCATGCTGTTCGCCACTACGAGAAAAGTTGTGGTAACCACTGAAGTCGGCTTTGGCACAAAAGAACAAATAATCGTTATCGTCAGGCTCAAGCACTGCATTTAGAGCTACAATGCTTGGATAGCGGATAGGTCCGGGAGGTAACCCTTTGTGTTTGTAGGTATTATAGGGAGACTCAATCTGTGTATGCGCCTGTAGAACGCGCGAAATGCTCATATCGCCTGCTGCGAATTTCGCCGTTGGACAAGCTTGTAAAGGCATGTTTATATGCAAACGATTAAGGTAGACACGTGCAATTTTGGGGAGTTCTGACTCGTGTAACACCTCTTCTTGTATAATGGATGCAAGCGTTGCTACTTCGACCTTTGAAAGTCCCAGTTTTTCAGCTTGAGCGCTACGCTTGGCATTCCAGAAGTGCGAATACTCCTTGTTGAGTCGTGCTAGGAGCTTTTCTGGGGTTGTATCCCAATAAACTTCGTAGGTATTCGGAACGAACATCGCGGGAAACTCTTCGAGGGTGAAATTGTATTGTTGTGCTGTACGGGCATCGGAGAGATAGCCGATAAGTTCGGCAGAATCCAGAGCGAGTTGTTTCGCTATACGTCCCGCCAATTCTTGCGGTGTACGCACACTCGGTACTACCAGTTGGACTGGGGTTTGCTGACGCGACACGAGACGTACCATAAGGCTACGTAGCGACATGCCTCGCGAAATGGTGTAACGTCCTGAATAGATCCTTGTGTCATACCCCTTCAGTTTGGCAAAAGCGCGCAACAAATGCACGTCAGCGATCATATTTTCGCGTTCCAAGAGCGTTGCAACATCGTCAAAAGAGGAGTTGGGAGGAATGCAAAGCAGTCGTTCCTTTTCTTCAAAATCGGTACTACTTCGGAAGTAGATGTCGTAGAATTTGTACACGAAAATGCCGCCTACGACAAACAGAATAATTGCGGTGAGTAGAGCAAGAAGTAGCCATTTCTTACGGGCAGGGCGTTTGTTTTTTGTCGTCATATTCTATGGTCTGAGAGATTTTTTGGCAGTGCAAAAATACGGATTAACGCATTTTGGAGTGTTGCCACACGGTTAAGAGTTAAGAGTTAAGAGTTAAGAGTTAATAGTTAATAGTTAAGAGTTA
>CAUVMY010000229.1:0-3287 GCA_963552845.1 uncultured Bacteroidia bacterium | reverse complement strand
TACTGGGGGTCACATATATCGGTTACCAGCGCAAAACTATCGATGTGGAGCTTATGGATACAGCCTCACTAGATCTCGGGACAATTCAGCTCAAAGAGGATCTCAACGAAATACAAAGTGTGATGGTACAGGGAGAAATGGTACGTGTACGCACACAACCCGACGGATATTCGGTGAATGTACAACAGCTACGAGAAAAGAGTAATGATGCACTCGATTTATTACGCCGCATACCCAATATGCGCGTAAAAGGAGAAAACCTAGAAGTAATCGGGAAACAAGATGTCATAGTCAAAATAGGAAATGTTGTACAAAGAGTTTCCAGCAAAGAAATTGGCGCTGTCCTAAAAGGTTATGATGCACACCTCATAGAGCGTGTAGAAGTACTTATGCAGCCGCCATTACGCTATGACCCGACGGGCAACACGGCTATGATTATACTACACACCTCGTCCTTTTTCAAGGAGTATATGGGCGGTGTAGTGGGGACAGAACTTATGCTCGGTGAAAAGAACAATAACCGCTACGGAGGTTATGGCACATTGCTATACAATAGGAAGAAGCTCTTTTGGTCAGTATCGCCCTCATACAATTACAACACATCGTCGTCGCACGAACATACGAAATATGAGTACGCCAATAGAACCTACCAGAATATTACTCCCTCCAGTGGTGCTTTTGACTATATGGGCGCTCGTGCCACAATGCAATACCAATACAATACACGCGGGCACATAGGGGTACTGGCTGGTATAAACAACAAACGACTGAATAACAAGTTTACGAGCTACGATAGGCATACACCAGCGACAGCCACGCTATTCAACGTTGATAATTTTAACAAATACACATCGCGCAAACCAAAAATCAATGCAACGGCATATTGGGAACAGACCTTTGGCGAGCACGATAACACAACATGGCTAGAACTCTCATACTACAACTTCACCGAACGTATGAATACCGATTACGAAGGTCTACCCGAAGGAAAATACGCTCCCTATTTTACCTACCAAGATCGCGATAAGGTAAACGTAGCAGGGTGGGCGCTTAACAACGATTATTCTTTCCGCTTAGATACAGAGGGGAATTATACGCTGGATGCAGGTCTTAAGTCGTTGTGGACTTCAACGGCTAATAATCGGCAGCACTCGCAATGGTTACAAGGCGCGCCTGCTGACACTTATGCGCAAGAAGGGAAGATAACTCTTTCAGAGCTCTGGTTTACTCCTTACTTCAGTAGCACACTTCGCTTCTCGCAAAAATTCTGGATGCGCCTCGGTATGCGCGCTTCGCTTGTTGCACGGAAAATGGAAGGCACTAGCTTCAATCGCCCGTACACCTTTCAACCGTCTTGGCTTCCGTCTTTCCACACCTCATACAACCCCACCGCTAAGCACCGCATTAACTTTACACTTAATGCCTCCGCCACACAACCCGACTTCGACCAACTCAATCCGTTTGAATGGCGCATCTCGTCACAACTCATCAGCCGAGGCAATACAGAACTACAACCCTCACAAACGTACGATGCAAACCTGAGGTATGTATTCAACCGAATACTCTCATTCTCAGCACAGTTCGCATACGGACGAAAACAGATTACACGACTTTCAATAGTCCAGAACGGCATCGTTTATAGCCAGACCGAAAATGCACAAGACAACCTTTATGGTGGACTACGCGCGTCGTATTACTTCGATAAATTGGAATGGATGAGTTTCTCACTGAGCAGTTTTTACGGGCGTAATGTGTACACGTCGCAGCACCCACATCTAAAAGCCCGTTCCATAAGCTGGGAATGGGGAGCAGATGCCTATATAGACTTTTACTGGGGGAAATTCACGGGCTACCTCTCCGCCGACTTTACAGGACCGCGCCATACAGCTCTTTCGGAGCGTGAGGCAGAATACAGTTTTGAAGCTGGGCTCTCATGTGCACTACTACAACGCAGGTTATACATCAACCTAGCGGGACTAAACCTCATATCAGCGTCATTCAAAGGACATAGCGAACGCCCAAACTACACGCTAACTTTCAACAATCGATACACCTATCTCACGCTTTATTTCTCCGTCTCCTACAAATTCTCCAACGCCAAAGACAATTCCACTAGTCGGCGTATGAGTACCGAGGATGCCGAGCGAAGGTTTTAGCGAACCTTCACTGAAAGAGCTGTATAATCTAGGTGGGTGTATCCAGACGAAGAAATTGACGTTTGGCTACACCTCCTTTTTTCACAAAAGGGGTGCATCGCTCACCACGACATATCCCTCTTTGTTGAAACAATACCAAACAAGAAAATTCCTAAGAATAGAAACGTTTTTCAACCACCGCCCAATCTACTAGCGTCCAGAACTCCTTAACATAGTCTGCACGGCGATTCTGGTAATCTAGATAATAAGCATGTTCCCAAACATCGCATGTAAGAAGCGGTTTCAGCCCATTACGTAACGGATTCCCCGCATTGCTTTCTTGAACAATCTGCAATTTTCCCTCCGCATTTACAACAAGCCATGCCCAACCCGACCCAAACTGAGTAAGGGCTGCCTTAGTAAATTGTTCCTTAAACGCATCAAACGAGCCAAAATCGCGTACGATAGCCTGCAACAACGCTCCTGTAGGTTCTGTTTTGGGCTTCGGCGAAAATCCCTCAAAATAAAAAGTATGATTCCATACTTGCGCTGCATTATTGAAAATTGCACCATCTGCCTCGCGAATCATCGTTTCCAACGACGCATCTTCAAAACGAGTACCAGGGATTAAGGTATTCAACGTATTCACATAGTTCAGGTGATGCTTACCATGATGAAACTCCAACGTCTGACGAGAGATGTGCGGGTTAAGCGCATCTAGTGCGTAAGGCAATTCGGGTAATGTAAAATTCATTTCTCTTTAGGTATTATATACTCACATGCGTACTCGGCACGCTTGCATATAGGAACTTGCAAACGTATCAAAATGTTCTTTTTCTACGAAAATTTAGAGTCGGTATAAATGCTATACGTAGAGCAGGGAATTGTCTTTTTCAGGACATATCTGGTGAGTATTATTGACCCAATGTGAAACCGTGGGCTACAATGTATTGCCCTTTCAAGGCGCATACGGCAGAGAACATAATCACCTAGGACGTTGCCCTCGGCTAGATTGTACTGCACTTTCAGTGCGAAAAACAGAACTTCTACCTAGACGGGGAGTACGGGGTATGTGACCGCGCGCCGTGGTAAACCATGAAATAATTACAAAACAAATAATAAAAAGACGGACACCACCCGCAGGCAGCATCC
>CAUVMY010000228.1:0-3289 GCA_963552845.1 uncultured Bacteroidia bacterium | reverse complement strand
TGCGACCAAGTAAGCATCGATGAACGCCCAGAAATAGTGGCGTTGAAAGATCGTTTCGGAGATCTAGAGATGGATACCGTCCTCGGGAAAAATCATAAGGGAGCAATACTAACGATCAACGATCGTGCTACTAAATTATGCTGGATAAGACTTCTTGCGGGTCGCGAGAGTAAACCTCTCACCAAGCGGGTAATTGAAGTTTTGGAGCCGTTACAGTCTATGCTCCAAACTATTACTGTGGATAATGGGAAAGAATTTGCCTTACATAAAGAAATAACCCAGCAACTCAAGGTCGCTATCTACTTTGCGCATCCATATCATTCTTGGGAACGCGGCGCGAACGAAAATTTGAACGGACTCATTCGGCAATACCTCCCAAAAGGTGTTTCCTTTGAAGGACTTACAGAGGCGTATGTAATGCAAATACAACAGCAACTAAACAACAGACCTAGGAAATCGCTAGGCTATTTGACTCCCAAAGAATATGCTTTTGCTAAATTTGGAATTGTAATTACGTAAATGCGACGGACGGTTGCATTTGTGGCTTGGATTCAGCGTTCAATAACATAAGTAATTTAGATTAGAAGGAAATAAGGTCTATTACAGCCAATAAAAAAGCCTCCCGACTACCGAAGTAGTCAGGAGGCGCAAGTTGGCAACGTCCTACTCTCCCACCCGCGAAGGGTAGTACCATTGGCGCTGACGGGCTTAACTGCTCTGTTCGGGATGGGAAGAGGTGAGACCCCGTCGCTATAGTCACCTTAAGTCGGTGTGCTGTCGATGGACGGCTATGCTTGTACAAAAGTAAGATATGAAACGCAAAGAGCGAGTAACAACTCAATGTTACACACAACAATAAAAACAATGCTTGTCGCAGAATGTCAAATTCTGGAGTTACACAAGAAGACGTTCGAGTCATAATCTCTCAATATCACATAGGCAAGTCCCCTATCAACAACGAGTATAGGCTATGCGACATCCCCCCTAGCAGATGTCATGAGTCGGACTCTCTACTGTATCCCCCGCTCCTCCAATAAAATTCTATATACGACGTAACACTTCTGCTATACCTCGAAACGCATCTCCGTGAAAACGAATATGAAATGAGCTAAATATCATTTTACCACTAAGTTTACTCCTTACGGAGAGATTCTTCAAAATTAAAGATTCGCCCATCGGGTGTCTCAAGCTCAATAACTTCGCCATAAAATTCTAAAATTCGATCAGCTCCTTCTGTATCGACACGCCCATCGAAAGCAAAACGAATGTAAGCCAACTCTCGATCCTCAAAATGAAGCTCGGCTATGATCTGTACATCTTGTAAGCCTTCGGGTATAGTCATATAACGAATCCTCCCATCTGGTGCAGGCACACTAGGAAGTAGAGCTCTCCCCCCCCAGAGACTTTTGAGAGAGAATAGTCATAGCTAGTTACTTTGGCGACTCGTAGCCCTTTGGTATCTCCACTAATTATAAACTCTATAGTGTTTTCTCTGTTGATAGCTTGGATTAGCAAATCAATAGCACCTTGACTAATACATCGCCCTTGCGTCCATTCTTCCCAACGATGTACTCGGTAAATAAAGTTTCGTTTAAAGTAGTCTTTATTTGGAGTTTTATCCATGATGTTTACCTCCGAAGTTATACACGGCGTTTTAGGAACTTACTATTTATAGACTATAGCTAAAAAGCTATTTCTATTCTAACAAAACGCTTTATTTTCACGCTGCAAGTGCAGACCAAATCGAACGATTTTGTCTGCAGTTGAATCAATCTAACAACCTTTTGTATCTAGAACGAATAAGATAATGTCACTGCAATGCTTGATGTCCTATTTTTCAATTTTACGTTTTTCTCAGGTTTAATGCTAAAAATACCGTGATCATAAATGTATCTTAAACCAATTGCTGCTCTTTGAGAGGCCTTATAACGAAAACCAGCCAACAACCTTAGCGAAAAATCAAGCACATCTTTATCATCCAGTATATCTTTCTCTTGTTCTTTCTTATTACCCACCGTAAGCTCACCAGAGGAGGCAACACAATAGTTTAATCCCCCGCCACATCCCGCCATTAAATCAAACGCACTGCCATCATCCCATTGGGCAAGATGTCCCATCGCTACTATGTTAGTGGTAATGTCTGTGTATAAGAATTTAAGAACCGATTCGTATCCGAATTCGTGACCAGAAAAGCTCATTGTACCTCCTTTTTGCGTTAGCCCCCAACCAGCTTCAGCCCCAAAAGCAAAGTGAGGATTGTACCAAGTCAAATTGATAAATCCAACGCCCATGTGCCATCCTTGACGCGGATCAGAGTCCACCTTCAGACCCACACCCTTTGCAGAAAGGCTAAAATTTGCATACACTAATCCCGCTTCAAGAGATACGATTCTCTCGCGAATATCTTCGGCTTTTACAAAAAGACAAAGAAATGTGAGGCAAATTACACCATAAAGTCTTTTCATCTGTACAAAAATTTATTATCCACCCCGCAAGTTTTTTTTTTCGCGGACATGACCAAATATTTCATCAATTTATATTTCTTCTAAATAGCACACAAAGATACTGTCCTAAAAAAGTGCGTAAGAATTTTTTCGACAATACGAAAGCAATAAACTCACTTAGCTCTACTCATGGAAATATAACAAGTGCGATTACGGGGAAATAAGGTCTATTACAGCCAATAAAAAAGCCTCCCGACTACCGAAGTAGTCAGGAGGCGCAAGTTGGCAACGTCCTACTCTCCCACCCGCGAGGGGCAGTACCATTGGCGCTGACGGGCTTAACTTCTCTGTTCGGGATGGGAAGAGGTGAGACCCCGTCGCTATAGTCACCTTAAGAGGGTGTGCTGTAAAACAAACGGCTGATGTACGATACAAAAGTAGCAGATTAGAAACGCAAAGAGCGAGTAACAACTCAATGTTACACACTACAATAGACACGATGCTTGTCGCAGGATGTCAAATTCTGGAGTTACACAAGAAGACGTTCGAGTCATTAGTACCAGTCGGCTGTGATGTTGCCACCTCTATACCTCTGGCCTATCAACGTGGTAGTCTACCACGGCTCTCAAGGGAAACCTCATCTTAAGGTGGGCTTCGCGCTTAGATGCTTTCAGCGCTTATCCCAACCGAACATAGATACTCTGCGATGCCGCTGGCGCGACAACAGATACACCAGAGGTTCGTCCAGGGCGGTCCTCTCGTACTAGCCCCAGCTCCCTTCAAGTTTCCTACGCCCACAACAGATAGAGACCGAACTGTCTCACGACGTTCTGAACCCAGCTCGC
>CAUVMY010000227.1:0-3297 GCA_963552845.1 uncultured Bacteroidia bacterium | reverse complement strand
TAACAGAGCCTGATGCAGGTTCTGATCTTCAGGCAGTAATGCTTAAGGCGCACTATGACGAAAAACGCGGTACGTGGCTTCTCAATGGTGTAAAGCGTTTCATTACGAATGGTGATGCCGATGTTTCTTTGGTGATGGCTCGTTCGGAGGAAGGCACTACGGATGCTCGTGGTATTTCTCTTTTCCTTTACGACAACAAAAAAACGGATTGCGTGCGTGTACGTCGTATTGAGCATAAAATGGGGATTATTGGTTCGCCGACATGTGAGCTAGTATTTAAGGATGCACCTGCCGAGTTAGTAGGCGAACGCAAACTAGGGCTTATTAAGTACGTAATGTCCTTGATGAATGGGGCACGTCTTGGTGTTGCAGCGCAAAGTGTTGGTATCTCGGAGGCAGCGACACGCGAAGCAGAGAAATATGCTAACGAACGCCAGCAGTTCGGGAAGTTGATAAAAGACATTCCCGCTGTAAATGAAATGCTGGTGCTCATGCGTGCTAAAACGGATGCGGCACGAGCCTTACTCTACGAAACAACGCGTTATGTAGATATTTACAAGTCGCTTTTACACATCCAGCGCGAGCGTACGCTTACGCCAGAAGAACGTGCTGAATTGAAAGAGTATACACGCTTGGTTGAGATGTTTACGCCGTTGGCAAAGTTGTTTGGTAGTGAGTTTTGCAACCAAGTAACGTATGATGCGGTTCAGGTGCACGGGGGAACAGGCTATATGCGCGATTTTCCAGTAGAGCGTCTTTACCGTGATGCACGTATTACGAATATTTACGAGGGTACGTCGCAGTTGCAAGTAGTGGCGGCTATTCGCTCAGTTCTTAATGGTGGGCTTTCGCAGCGTATCAGTGTGTTAGCTGGACAAGTAAAGGGCGATGTCTTTAAGAAGGAATGTGCAGTACTTAGCGAAATGACAGAGCTGCTGAAAAAGGCAATCGAAGAGGTGCAAAAGCCAAATAACCTGAGCTTTGTAGATTTCCATGCACGCCGTCTTGTAGAGATAGGAGGTTTCATTGCTATTTCTTACCTCTTGATCCTCGATAGTGAGCGTTGCACATGCGAGAAAAATTGCTTTGAGCAGAGTGCGCGTCGATTTGTGCGGTATGCACAAGCACAAATTATGGAGCGGGCACTTCTTGTTAACGACATCGATGTTGAAACCTATCAAAAGGATTATGCATCGACTGCAAATTCTGCATTAGTGGAATAATGAAATTTTATATAAACTCTTTGGAGATGAAACGTTTAGCATTGTTGTTGTTTGTTCCGTTTGTTTTAATGGGGTGTAAGGAGACGAAGATGCCTAATGCAATAGATCTCGCTGATCTCGATACAACCGTTGCACCTGGAGAAGATTTCTACCAATATGCCAACGGTGGGTGGATTAAACGTACCGAGATTCCATCAGACCGTGTACGCTATGGTGCTTTTGATATTCTACAAGAGCAGACCGAAGAAAAGGTTAAGGATATTCTTTTCCGAGCTTGGGAGCGTAAGGGAGATACAACCAATCAGGATTGGTTGAAAATAGGAGATTTCTATGCTTCGGGGATGGACACAGTGGCAATTGAAGCTGCGGGTCTTACGCCTCTAGAGCCAGATCTCGATATCATCAAGAATCTCGCAGAACCCGCTGATTTGGTACGAGAGTTTGCGCGTGAACGCCCGATAGGTGGTGGTGATCCCTTCTATGTAAGTGTAGATCAGGATAGTAAAGATGCTACGGCTTACATACTTAATATCTCGCAAAACGGTTTGGGAATGCCAGATCGCGACTATTATTTTGGAGATGACGAGCGTGTCAAGGGTTTACAAGATGCGTACATTAAGATGTTGACGCGCTTTTTTGTCCTAATGGGAACTGACGAAGCGAATGCAACATCTATGGCTGCTGATGTCTTCGAGCTTGAACGTAAGATGGCAGAAGCTTCGCTTTCGCGCCTCGAGTACCGAGACCCACATCTCACCTATAACAAGCTGACCGAAGAGCAGTTACAGAAGCTCACTCCTAATATTGACTGGAAGGTTTTCTTTCAAAATTTGGGCATAGAGATGCCTAAGGAAGTTTTGGTTGACAACCCAAAGTTCTTACAGGCAATTGATAAATTGCTAAAAGAGACCCCTATCAATATTTGGAAAGATTACCTTGCGGTGCACTTTGTAACGAGTTATGCTTCGGCGCTATCGCAACCTTTTGCTGATGCTTCCTTCGACTTTTATGGCAAAGCTCTCTCGGGGCAACAAGTGCAAAGCCCGCGTTGGCGTCGTGTAATGCGTACCACACAAGGTATTCTGGGCGAAGTTATCGGCAAGGCTTATGTTGCAGAGAATTTCCCACCAGAGGCTAAAGAGCGTATGCTTACGCTAGTACAAAACCTTCGTGCTGCCTATCGCGAGCGTATGGCAGAGTTGCCATGGATGAGCGCTGAAACGAAGCAAAGGGCACAAGAAAAACTAGATGCTATTACCGTAAAAATCGGCTACCCAGACAAGTGGCGTGACTACACAGATCTGAGCATTGCGCGTGATAGCTATGTGCAGAACATCCGCAATGGGCAAGTATTCCAATTTATGTATACCATGTCCAAGCTGGGTAAACCAGTAGATCGTACAGAATGGTTTATGTATCCACAGACGGTAAATGCTTACTATAGCCCTGTGATGAATGAAATTGTCTTCCCTGCGGCTATTTTGCAACCACCTTTCTTTGATATGAATGCTGACGATGCTGTCAATTATGGCGCTATAGGCGTAGTAATAGGTCATGAAATTACACACGGTTTTGATGATCAAGGACGTCAGTACAATAAAGACGGCAATTTGCAAAACTGGTGGACTAGCGAGGACTCGTTGCGTTTCACAGAATACACGAAACTCCTCGTAGATCAGTTCAATAGTTTTGAGATGTTGCCTGGTAAGTTTGTAAATGGTAGCTTAACGTTGGGCGAAAACTTGGCAGACTACGGTGGATTGACCATATCGGTACACGCTTTCCAGAAAGTGTTGCAAGCACAAGGCGAAGATGCCGACAAGAAGGAAATTGATGGCTTTACTCCCTTACAGCGTTTTTTCTTAGCCTACGCAAAAGTATGGCGTAACCTGACGCGACCTGAAGAAATGGCACGTCGGTTGGTAGAAGATGTACATGCGCCTGGTATGTACCGTGTAGATGGCGGTGTATACAACATCGATGCTTTTTATCAAGCATTTGAAGTACCTACCACAAGTCGTTACTATCGTGCGCCCGATGAGCGCCCGTCTATTTGGTAAAGGTAGGGCAGTAC
>CAUVMY010000226.1:0-3298 GCA_963552845.1 uncultured Bacteroidia bacterium | reverse complement strand
TAGCTGTTTCGCCAGTTCGCGCATCTACTGCACGACTCATCTGAGAAAGAGCCAGCACAGGAATACTCAACTCCTTAGCCAACGCTTTCAGACCGCGTGAGATTTTACTCACCTCTTGCTCACGGTTTCCATTTTTTGATGAAGGACTACTGATTAACTGCAAGTAGTCTATCATAACAATATCGATATCTCTCTCCGATTTCAAACGTCGGGCTTTAGCGCGAATCTCACCGACTCCCATGCCCGAAGTATCATCAAGATAAATTTCAGCATGCGATAGCGTATTCATGGCGGTTAGAAGATGCGCCCAATCGGCATCGGCAAAACGTCCGCTACGCAATACTTTGGCATCTACCTTAGCTTCCGAACTGAGGAGACGATTTACGAGCTGCATAGTAGGCATTTCCAAGCTAAAGAAAGCCACCTTCTTCCCATGCTCAACAGCCATTGTACGCGCCATACTGAGTGCAAAAGCCGTTTTCCCTACCGAAGGACGCGCTGCTAAAATAACGAGGTCGCCTTTTTGCCATCCTTGCGTCATAGAATCTAGTTTCTGAAAGCCAGTTGGCACTCCACTGAAACTAGAAGGATCTTTGCGCAGATTGTCTAGATTGGCAAATGCGGTGTGAAGCGCCATCTCCAATGACTGCATCTCACGCCTCAACTTGTATTCGTGGAGATCGAACAAACCTTTTTCAGCCTTCTCCAAAATATCTTCCACGTCTTCGTCTGGCGAATAGGCAGCTGCTTGCGTCTCACTCGCCCAACGTATAAGCTCACGCTGCAAATACTTCTGGATAAGTATTTCTACATGCCCCTTCGTATTGGCCGCAGACGATACGAGCATTGTAAGTTCTACAATACGCGAAACTCCGCCAATATCTTTTAGTATCCCCGCATCACTAAGAGCCTGTGTAACAGTGGCGCTATCTATGGGCAAACCACGGGCATGCAACTTCTGGATACTCTCGTATATCAGAGCATTTCGTCCGTCGTAAAAATGCTCTTTTTGCAAAAACTCATTGACTTCTCCTGCCAAATTAGGCTCTATAAGCAATGCGCCCAGAACCATCTCTTCAATATCAGTGGCATTAGGAGGTACTCTTGCCCCTTGCAATGAAATTATAGGACGTGGCGTAGATTGATGCTCTATGTGGGAAAGTAATGTCGACTCGCTATTCTTTTCGCTTGCCATATTCTCGCTTGAGGTTTATATAGGGTTATTTACGTAAATAGCGTTCAAAACGATAGGGTATACCATTTGCTGAAGTTTGCCATTCTGAGGCACTCGTAAGACACCATTCTGAAGGCAAAAGTTCGCAGGGGAAATAAGTATCCGCTGCAAAAGCAGCATCTATACGTGTAATTAGACACTCAGAGACATACGGAAAAAGGAGTGTGTAAATCTGTGCTCCGCCTGCTACAAAGATCTTCTCTGTACGCTGTAATAGTGCTAAGACATCTGCAACAGAATGCAATACTTCAATGCCTGCTGGAAGCAGAGGCGTATTTTGCGTACTCAGTACTACTGTTTTACGCCCAGGTAACGGACGACCTATAGAATCGAAGGTCTTACGCCCCATAAGAAGTGTTCCGCCCATAGTGGTCTTCTTGAAGTACGCTAGGTCTTCGGGAAGGTGACAAAGTAGTTGATTGTTCTTCCCAATCGCATTGTCGCGAGCAAGCGCTACAATAAGAACAAGGGCGTGCGACTGTTTTCCATCGTCAAAAGGCATTGGCATTGCATTGAAATTGGAACAGCAAAGATACATTTCCCGCCATCATTCATGGCATCAGACTAACAATACCCCACGGTTGACGCATTATAAGAGTCTGTAATAAAATACAAGAGAGTGCCTAGGTTTGGTCGAGCTATTGCAAAATGTGAGGGACATCATACAAAGCATTAGATTTCAATGTGTTACCCCTACAGGGCGCATACAGAGGAAATGCGGTATTTACCCAAGGTGCCGCGCATACTGTGCGCTTACCTTGGGCTAGATTGTGTTGCACTTTCAGTGCGAAAAACGAGATTGTCTTGCATGCGATTGTTATCAATGCTTTGTAGATTTCTGTAATCACATTATAATGTGTCGCCTGTGATTCAGAATGCGTAAAATGCTGACACTGAGAATGGGGGAGCGAAGTATATGTTTAACGGAAGTTTCGTTCGTTTGGCGTAAGGATTCCCAAGTAACACAATAGTTTGTGAGTTAGGAAATGCTATCTATTATCCTAAAAACCAGCGTAGTAACTGTCGCTTCAAAGAGGAGTAAGGAGGATAACGGAGGGTAGGATCTAGCCAAGTACCGCGCCGTACAACCGATTTTTTGTGACTGAAAGTAGCGAACGACTCGATGCCGTGATAAGCTCCCATCCCAGATGCTCCAACTCCCCCAAAAGGTAGATTGGTACTAGCGATATGCGAAATCACGTCATTTATACAGCCTCCGCCGAAAGATACGTCGCGTAGCACCTTGCGTGCAAGCGAATGATCGGAGGTAAACAGGTAAAGAGCAAGCGGACGTGACCGCTCTTGTACAAAACGGATAGCAGACTCTATATTATCGACGCTTAGAATAGGTAATAGAGGTCCGAATATCTCTTCTTGCATCACCGCATCTGTAGGGGATACATTGTCTAGCAACGTTGGTTCAATACGTAAGTTCGTTGCATCGTTTTCGCCGCCTAAAACTATTTTTTCAGGGTCAATGAGGTGACAAATACGATCGAAATGTCTGCGATTTACAATTTTGCCATAGTCTGGGTTAGAAAGTGGAGTTTTACCGTACATTTTCTCGGTTTCTTCTTGCAGTAAACGGAGTAGTTCCTCTTTTACCGAGTTTTCCACCAAGATGTAGTCAGGAGCAATGCAAGTTTGTCCGCAGTTAAGGAATTTACCGAACACAATTCGTCTTGCCGCCAGTCGTAGTGGGGCAGTATGGGTTACAATTACGGGCGATTTACCACCTAGTTCGAGAGTTACGGGCGTAAGGTGCAGTGCTGCTTTTTCCATCACGTATTTCCCAACGTTGCCGTTCCCTGTGTAAAAGATGTAATCAAATTTTTGTTCCAGAAGCGCTTGACTTGTGGCAACATCACCATTTATGACGCTTACAAGCTCTGAAGGCAAGATTTCGCCGACCAATTGAGTGAGAAGTGTGGCTGTAGCGGAAGCCAGTTCAGAAGGTTTTAGGATGCAGCAATTGCCAGCTGCAAGTGCGCCGACGAGAGGAGATAGGGAAAGTAAAAAAGGGTAATTCCATGGTGCAAGAATGAGTACTACTCCGTAGGGTTC
>CAUVMY010000225.1:0-3326 GCA_963552845.1 uncultured Bacteroidia bacterium | reverse complement strand
GCAATATTAGGCATCTTTCCCCTTTTCGCTTTCCGTAATATTTTTACTTCTTCACCCTCAAATAAAAAACGCAGCAGAGCTTACGACCTGCTGCGTTGTATTTATACGAGCCCTCTCGGCGAACCAATGCCCGCCTCGCACCAATCTACCTCATTGGAAGAGACAATTCTCCAAGGAGAAGAGTGCCTAATAACTGATTTGGGGAGGTTTGTGCTTAGTCATTCTGCTCATAATAATACGAATAATCAATACCCTTCATAAACATTTCTCTATCATCAATCCTTGCCGTAAGCGCAGACAGTACCAAAGCCTTGATATGAGCACTATCGGTTACACTCTCACGCATGGCAGCCAAATATTCGTTCTTGTCTATCTGACTCCAATCCACGCACCGTTTCAGAGAATGCTTGAACATCAGATCAAACCAAATGCGAATGCTACGACCATTCCCCTCCATGAAAGGATGTGCAACATTCATCTCGACGTATTTGTCCATAATCTCATCAAAAGAGGTCTCGGGCATACGTTCAATGTTCAAAAGAGTATCTGGGAAGTGCATACAATTAGCAAACGTAAAGCCTCCTTTTGAAATGTTTTTGGTACGGATTTGTCCTGCAAAGTCATACAATCCTCCGAAGAGATAGGCATGAATCTGTTGCAGACACTTCAAACTTCCTGGCGCTGCTGTTTTCAAAATGTCACTCTCAAAGAGTTGGTAGGCTTTCTTCTTGCTCTGTCCATCAATAGTGTTATCGCTGTAGGTGAACCAATCGAGAAATGACATTGCCTTGCTATTAGGTATTGCCTTTGCCAACAAGATAATACCTTCTCCATCTAACATATCTGTTAAGCGTTGCTTCCCATCAGGGGCTTGCAATTTGAACTGGTGAGTGACACTAACCAGTTCCTTATTCCCCCTACTCAACTTCGTTTTGAGATACTTCCAGTAGTTTTTTGTTTTTTGATAATCGTCTTGCTCATTGATTGCCGCAATGATATCAAGAACAGAGAACCACCACTTATTGTGTTCGGCGTTTTGACACACCCACGAAAGTAATGTGAAGGGCACACTTTCACAAAAGTTAATACAACTCTCATATTGCGTTTGTACCACAATAAGAATCGTATTTGTCGTCTTCGAACCAATTTGATTACCTAGGTATTTACTTGTCGCTTCTTTTATTTCTCCCTCAAATAAAAAACGCAGCAGATCTTACGACCTGCTGCGTTGTATCTGAACCTCTAATGACAAGCAAACTACTTCACCTCTTCAAAATCCACGTCGGTTACTTCACCATCCTTGGTGTCATTTCCACCAGTGTTAGCGTTTGACTCCGCATTGCCGCTATTGGATGCGTTCTGCATATCGGGCGCAGCTGCTTGCCAAGCATTGTTTACTTTGTCTATCAACCCTTCAAGCGCCTCTACGTTCTGCTTTTCGTGCGCCTCCTTTAGGTCAGCGACCGCCTTCTCTATAGCCGACTTGTTGGCAGCCGATAGCTTGTCGCCCAATTCCTTTAGTTGCTTTTCGCTCTGGAAGATTACACTATCCGCCTTGTTCAACTTATCTACGCGCTCGCGTGCCTGCTTATCGGCTGCTTCGTTTGCCTTTGCCTCATCACGCATACGTGCAATTTCTGACTCCGAAAGCCCCGAACTCGCTTCGATACGTATCTTTTGTTCCTTGCCCGTGTCTTTGTCGCGTGCCGATACATTCAAAATACCGTTAGCGTCAATATCGAACGATACTTCAATCTGTGGCACGCCACGCGGTGCAGGACGAATACCGTCGAGGTTGAAACGCCCTAGCGTCTTGTTGTCGTGTGCCATAGAACGTTCCCCTTGTAGTACGTGGATCTCTACCGAAGGCTGGTTGTCTGATGCCGTAGAGAACACCTCCGACTTATGGGCAGGAATGGTCGTGTTCGCATCAATTAACTTGGTGAAGACACCGCCCATTGTTTCAATACCCAAAGAAAGCGGCGTAACATCCAACAAGAGGACATCCTTAACATCGCCTGCCAAGACACCGCCTTGGATTGCTGCTCCTACTGCCACTACTTCGTCGGGGTTCACGCCCTTATGGGGAGCTTTACCAAAGAACTTTTCAACGATTGCTTGGATAGCGGGAATACGGGTACTACCGCCCACAAGAATAACTTCGTCAATGTCGCTTGGCTTCATATGCGCATCTTGCAATGCCTTGCGACAAGGTTCGAGAGTCGCTTGGATTAGGCTATCGCAAAGTTTTTCAAAGTTTGCACGAGTGAGTTTACGTACCAAGTGCTTTGGCATGCCATCTACTGCCATAATGTACGGCAGGTTGATCTCTGTCTCTGCGCTAGCACTCAACTCAATCTTAGCTTTTTCCGCTGCTTCTTTCAAGCGTTGGAGCGCCATCGGGTCTTTGCGAAGGTCTATGCCTTCATCCTTCTTGAACTCTTCTGCCAACCAGTCTATAACCTTTTGGTCGAAGTCGTCGCCTCCGAGGTGTGTATCACCGTTGGTCGATTTTACTTCGTACAAACCCTCATTAAGTTCAAGAATAGAAATATCAAATGTACCCCCTCCAAGGTCGAAGACGGCGATTTTCTGATCTTTATGCTGCTTGTCTAGCCCGTATGCCAATGCCGCAGCAGTAGGCTCGTTGATGATACGTTTTACCGTAAGACCAGCAATTTCGCCTGCTTCCTTTGTGGCCTGACGTTGTGAGTCGCTAAAATAAGCGGGCACTGTAATCACAGCTTCTGTCACTTCTTGCCCAAGGAAATCTTCCGCCGTTTTCTTCATCTTCTGAAGAATCATTGCCGAAATTTCTTGAGGCGAGTACTGACGCCCGTCTATCACTACACGTGGTGTATTGTTGTCGCCACGCTCTACTGTGTAAGGTACTTGTGAAATCTCGCGTTGTACTTGGTCGTATGTTTCGCCCATAAAACGCTTAATCGAAAAAATGGTACGCTTCGGGTTAGTAATTGCCTGACGTTTTGCAGGATCCCCTATTTTACGTTCGCCGTTGTCTACAAAAGCTACTACCGAGGGTGTGGTGCGCTTTCCTTCGCTATTTGTGATGACTATAGGTTCATTCCCTTCCATCACAGCGACACACGAATTCGTCGTCCCTAAGTCTATACCTATTATCTTGCCCATTGTATTGTTTCTCCTTTCGTTTGCTTGCTTTCAATCATTTGATACCTCTCAGTTGCAATGCGTATGCCAATAGATAAAACGTGTCATTTTGACACTGCTCCCCCCTAGACGCGACAATACGATCTGTGTGTTTTGTCTTACTTTTTCTTGGTGTATACCCATGCACCCGCTGTGCG
>CAUVMY010000224.1:0-3343 GCA_963552845.1 uncultured Bacteroidia bacterium | reverse complement strand
CATTGACCGTATCTGCGAGGACTTGCTCTCCGAGCTTAAACTCCTCACTTGCCTCGCGAATATAAAATGCACGCAAGAGAGCATCTGGAATAAGCGCGATTTTTGCCAAAACAGCCTCTGCTATCTTTACCATACTACCAGGGTCTGAACGCGACGCTCCTACCGCTTGTGCCGTAATAAAACGGATAAAATCTTGTGTATGCGCGGCTATATATTCTTCAATTTCGTCCAAGGAGTGCGTTCTAGCAAAATCGTCTGGGTCTTGTCCTTCGGGAAGTAAGACAATTCGTACCGTCATACCTTCCTCCAGTAGGATACCTGCGCCACGTTCAGCTGCTTTAATTCCAGCACTATCGCCATCATAAAGCACTGTTACATTTTTTGTAAAACGACGAATAAGTCGTACCTGCTCCACCGTTAACGATGTGCCCGAAGATGCCACAATATTGTTAACACCTCGCTGCCACATAGAGAGCACATCCATGTAGCCCTCCACGAGGATACAATTATCTTTTTGGCTAATACCACGACGGCTAAATGCCAAAGCAAAAAGCTCATTGCTTTTATGATAAATAGGGTTCTCAGGTGAGTTGACATATTTTGCAGTCTGCTCATCAGTTTTCATCGTTCTTCCCCCAAATGCAATAGGTCGTCCGCTTACACTGTGAATAGGGAAAATAACACGCCCCTTGAAACGGTCAGTCCGCCAATTTTCACGTGCTACCGTTATACCGATCTTTACAAGATCTTCTATGGCGAAACCGGCAGCTAAAGCGGCCTCCGTCATTTTTGCTCCGTCATCAGGGCAATAGCCTAAGACAAAACGCTTTAATGTATCTTCATTTACTCCTCGGTGCTTAAAATAAGAAAGTCCTATTAGCTTCCCCTTTTCGCTTTCTAAAAGTGCTTGGTGAAAGTAATTCTGTGCCCATTCAGTTAGTCTGTGAAGGCGCATTTCTTCCTCCTGAGCCTGAATATCTTCTTCTGTTTGTGGTCGTTCTTCAATTTCGACACCTACCTTTTTGGCAAGAAACCTAACAGCTTCCACAAAATTCAGATGTTCGATCTCCATAATGAAATTGAGCGCATTGCCCCCTTTACCACATCCAAAACATTTATATATACCGCGCGAGGGGCTAACAGAGAAGGATGGCGTTCGTTCACTATGAAACGGGCACAAACCAACCAAGTTTGCACCACGACGTGTTAATGCTACATAATCGCCTACAACGTCTTGAATATCAGCTTTGCTTAGAACTAGATTTATAGTATCGCGATCAATCATAAAAGCGGCTTAAAGAATAATGAAACAGCACGTCCAAGATACAAAAAAGGCGCTTTGAGAAAACTCAGAGCGCCTTTTTATACAAGTCAAGTAACGATTTACTTTCTAGCTGTCTTCAGCGCAGCTTGACTCTGCATACGTTCACGACGACGTTTACCTAAATCATACGCTAAAGGCGACGCTATAAACACCGAAGAGTACGTACCAACAATTACACCAATTGTTAAACTGAAAACAAAGCCACGAATACTATCGCCGCCGAAGATAACCATCGGGATAAGCACAATCAAGGTACTTAGAGAGGTTGCCAATGTACGGCTAAGCGTACTATTGATAGCATAGTTAAAGGTATCAGCAAGCTTACGATTAGGGAACAAGCCTACATATTCGCGCACGCGGTCAAAGACCACTACTGTATCATTTATCGAGTATCCGATAATCGTTAGCACTGCTGCTATGAAAGCTTGGTCGATCTCAAGTGTAAAGGGAACAATCCCCCACAACAATGTGTAAACACCTATAACCAGCATCGTGTCGTGTGTAAGCCCTATTACTGCGCCAACACTATACCGCCAGTTCTTAAAGCGAATCATAATGTACAAGAAGATGGCAATCAGCGCTAGTATCACTGCAACAACTGCTTCTCTACGAATATCTAGTGCAATAGTAGGTCCTACCTTAGTGCTACTTAACTTGTAATCGCTTAGGAACTCTTCTTTGGTGACATTGTTAGCCAGCATGGGCTTCAAACCAACGTACACCAAAGAATCCACCTCAGCATCGATGTCCGTATCGTCTTCTTGGATCTTATACTTTGTAGTAATCTTTACTTGGTTAGACTCGCCAAAGACTTTTACTTGTGGACGCTCTTGAAGTACACTTTCCAAATTACGAGCGACCTCTTCCGTAGAAACTGGTTGCTTAAACTGTACTTCGTATGTACGACCTCCCACGAAGTCAATCCCCTCATCGAAACCACGAACCCCCAATGAAATAAATACAGCGAGTATTAACACTCCTGATACCACATAACTTACTTTTCTAGCTTTGATGAAATCGAAATGAACATTTTGCAAGATGTTTTTTGTCCAAGGCAAAGCGAACGTTAATTTCCACTTGTGTTTCAAGAACGTAAGAATCAACAAACGAGTAATGAAAATTGCGGTGAACATGGAGGTCAGGATACCGATCACCAAGGTTGTTGCAAAACCACGAATAGGACCAGAACCAAACACACCAAGAATAATACCCGTCAAAAGCGTAGTAACATTACCGTCAATGATAGCCGAAAGTGCATTCTTGAAACCATCATCAACAGCTGTAGTTAAGCCCTTACCCTTAAGTCTTTCCTCCTTGATACGCTCAAAAATAAGCACATTCGCATCAACAGCCATCCCTAGTGTTAGGACAATACCCGCAATACCAGGCAATGTAAGGGTTGCTTGGAAGGAGGCAAGAACTCCCATGATGAAGAACAAATTGCACAACAAGGCAAAGTCAGCGATGAGACCAGCACGTTGGCTATAGTATAACACCATAAATAGGAGGATAATGAGCAAACTTAGCAAGAACGAAGTCACACCAGAATCAATTGCTTTTTGACCAAGCGAAGGACCTACAATTTCTTCCTGAATAATATGTGCAGGTGCAGGTAACTTACCTGACTGTAGCACATTCACCAAGTCTTTTGCTTCCTTGATAGTGAATCCACCAGTGATTGAAGACCTTCCTCCCTTAATTTCATTATTGACAGTAGGATAAGAGTAAACGTAATTGTCAAGAACAATTGCAATACTTTTACCGATATTGTCAGCAGTCATACGAGCCCACACCTTAGCACCTTCTGGGTTCATCCACATCAGCACTTCGCTTTCGCCACGAGTCTGACCAAATTCGGAACGCGCACCAGCGACAGCCGAACCATCCAACTTAGGTAGACCATCACGGCTTGCCACTTTTATTGCAACTAACTGGAAGATACTCTCCGACTTATCCCACGGGGCTGCTTTAACAGTCCATAGCAGACGGAGATCGCGTGGTAAAAGGCTACGCACACGA
>CAUVMY010000223.1:0-3345 GCA_963552845.1 uncultured Bacteroidia bacterium | reverse complement strand
TCTTAACCGTGAAAGCAGCTTTTATACTCGGGTGTATTCCATAGTTTTTAGTCACGGTGAAAGAACATTTGTCGTCGTTTATTCCTTTTAAGGCGACTGAGTAGAGAATATCGTTGTCAGAATCGTTTGTAAATAGATAGTTGTAAGGCGAGCCCTCTCCGTGATATTCTTGCGTAGAACCATTATTAGCAATAGTCCATTCGAAACGCGATATCCCAGTCCCAGTTGCCGTCAACGTTCCGTCAATATCTGGACAAAGGGTAGAGCTAGGTACGAATGTTTGTGTAACTCCGTTGGGATCAACGTAAGTTAATGTAAAGTCGGGATCAACACGTGGGTAAAGCGTGAACTGAATAGCATCCGATTGTGTACAGCCATTCCCATCTGCTACCTCGAGGCTTACAACAGGTTGTATGCTCATAGTAGGGGAAGAATTCTGTAGGGTAACTTCGTAGATATCGCCTCCAAGTGGCGTAGGTGCAAAGACAACTCCATCAAGTTTCCAAACACGAACTGCAGATGCAGCCACTTCAGACTTATCAGTGATTTTAACTTTGCGCCGCCCAGTGTTGTCGTCAGGACAACCTATTGGGTCATTATTTTCAAGCAGTACTTTTACTTTAGCTCCTATTACAACATCTTCCTTGAGCTCAATTGGGCAGTCATCTCCTTTGGAATGCAAAGTGACAATGACAGACCATGTGGAAACCAAATCGGTAGCATTAGAGAATTCGAATTCCTGTTCCCAAGTGGTAACGCCTGGCTGAATCTCGAAAGTACCGACTTGGGGGTTTGCAGCTCCTGATCCTCCATTCTTTTCTACACGCCACTCAAGCGAACTCGTATTATCTATATTCGCAAGATTCAGCTTAAACTTATACGGCCAACATTTAGTGCCCACTTGCGTTCTTACTAGCGGACCAGAGATAGGCGGTGGATATGCAACAATTTCCGTTCTTTTTTTAGCCTCACAGAACCCATTGCCTACCTTCATTTCTATGTATCGCTTTCGTTTTTGTGTCACGGTAAATGGATTCACTACATAGAAATCCGCATTAACACCACCGACAATGGGATTAGCCCACGGAATATCATTATACGGTAATGTACCCTCCGCAGGTTCCACCAATTTCCATTCGCGCCACTTAGCAAACGGAGTCTTGTCTTCTAAACGTAACTGCTGTGGTGTACAAAAGCCAGCAGGCGTAGGAGGCATAGTTGGAGGTAAGGTTGTGCGTATTACAAGGAACTGTGGATTGACTTCGGGATTTACTATGATGTGTGCATAATCAGGTGGAGCTGCATAAGTAGAAGCAACCTCTTTGCAAGTTCCAGATTTGTCTGTTACAGTAACACGGGAGTGGAATTGCTGTGGACTCCCCGTCCTGTTGACAGCTGTTGCAGAAGGCGCTGTAGCAGCTGAAGTAACAGGCGAAAAGACAGGCGCAGTTCCCATTTCCCAGAAGTAGAGGACTCCCTTGGGTTGTAGAGCTTGATTCTGATCTTTGTAAGAAACATTAAGCGGCGAGCAAGCCGAAAGCGGATCTATCGTTGTTAGCACATTAGGTCTGATGACACCTGGATATACTTTAACCTTCAGCAACTTGATACCAGCACATTGACCATTGCTAGCCACAACACGGAGTTCGTGCTCTACGGGATCTCCGTTCGTAAGGTGTGAGGGATCGTGTGAGGCATAATTGAAATTTAGAGGGGTAGGCAGCGTAAACTCTTGGGGAGCAGGTAGCGGCGGCAGCGTCAGCGTAGTATTCCCAGTCTGATCTGTGTACGTACCATGCCCGTCTTCTTTCATGCCCCACGAAAGATTTTTGGCACCTGTTAGTTCCTTTATAGTAACACTCTTGCTGTTATTTCCACAGAAAGAACCACTAAGACCAGCCACATCAATGATTGGATTGATTTGTGGTACAACATCTACTTCAAAAGTTTCCTTTATATCCTCGGAGCAAACACCCTTGCGTTGCACGGTAAAAGTCGTTGGTGCTGTTAGATCAGCGATCGTAACCGTTTTTACAGAGGTTGGGGCTTCAACCTTGCTTGAGGGAGACCAAGTATAGTTGAAGAAGTCATTTACATCGTCTGGCGTGTCAGATGCAGAGAGTTTCAACTTTCCTTTCTTACAAATCGTGAGCTTACGATTTAAAGTAACAGGATCTGTAGGCACAGTGACCCAGTTTCCGTCTGGCGTAAGATAATTGAGAGGAGGCTTGTGTCCAGCTGGCACAATATCGTTCTGCGGACCATATGTAAAATTGGTAGGAACAATGGGAGGTGTTCCCATTGCAGTACCTAAATGGAATACATTCGCCTTATTGCGAATACGATAAGTAACACCTGGAGTGAGCATATTGGTGACATCCATGGCGTAAGTTGGCGAAGGAGGCGTTGCACTGTTCATATCGCCATGGAACTTTTCCCATTCAACAGTAGGACTCACATTAGCGTCCTCGTAGTTGGAATAATTATTGAGTCTGTTCTGTAAGGCTACAGCGGGGTCAGCCCCTGAAACAGGTTCCCATGTACTTCCGTTAAGTCGTTCAACCACAAATGAGTTTGAGACAGCAATCCCCGAATTCCATACGGCCAAACGAATATACATGCGTTGCCCTGGCGGCAACGGGTTTGGCAGTGAAATCTGAGCAGCACGTACACCATTACAATGTCCTAGAGTATTGTAGTAAGTTGGCCACGGCTGAGTAACCTGAGCATGTAGCTCAACTAACGGAAAGACCAGCGCATAAAGCACCGCAAGGGCGCTCACAGAGACAACAGCTCGTCTCTCGAACCAAGAACGTAGTCTTCTTATTTTCATAATCACCGCACTTTTTTGAGTCTTGCACAAAAAATCTCTCCGCACATGAGTTTACGAATGCTAACGCAGTAGGTTTCATTCGTGTGAACTCTATCTCACCCTACGCTACAAAAATAGCACCTTCAGACTCTCCGTCAAAAACATTTGCAGTCTTTTACATAAAACTCGTATTGCAATGACCCAATTGGTTGCCAGAATAGACGAAAAAGATATTATAGTGATTTGTGTGCTGTTGTTTCGCACATATGGGTAAGCGCGAGGTCATATAAGACAATTGCTGTAACACTTTCTACAATTACAGGACATCGGAGTACAAAACACGCATCGTGTCGTCCCTCTATATGGAGCATTTGTTCTTTTTGGGTCTTTAAGTTAAACGCTTTCTGCGTTTTTGCGATGCTTGCGGCGGGACGAAAACCCACCTTAAAGGAAATAGGGTTGCCATTGCTCAGCCCTCCCACTATGCCACCACAGTGGTTTGTACGCGTAGTTCCGTTGGCATCTATTAGTGG
>CAUVMY010000222.1:0-3357 GCA_963552845.1 uncultured Bacteroidia bacterium | reverse complement strand
GGCACTCACACATAGACCTTACTCCCCTACTCTACATCTCCAACCTCGGCGAATCGCTCGGTTCTATTCCTTGGTATCTTACTGTTGGGCTACTCCTCTTTATTGCTGTGCTTGTGGCTTGTTCCTATTTCATACACATGCATTGGATTTGGAAGTTTCGCCGCTCACACATTCGCACAAAGTGGTACGAACCCATATTAGCACTTGTGTTCGCTGTGTGTATGCTTATCCCCATCCGTGGCGGCTTCGACGTAGCAACAATGAGTGTAAGCCGCACAGCATTTAGTTCTAATGCCCTTGCCAACCACATCGCCATCAATGCTACGTGGAACTTTGTGCGCGAACTGACTGAGGTACAGTATTCCTTTACACACTATGCCCCGTTTCTCCCTGATGCCGAAATGGAGGAGCGCTACAAAACCATTATGCAGGAAACTGATGTTTATCCACACCTACTCAGATGCAAGCGCCCCAACATTATAATCTTATTGATGGAGAGTCAGTCAGCGAAATTCTCGCAACTTCTCGGTCGCGACTCGTGCACGCCACACCTTGATTCAGTTGCGCGTTCTGGTATACTTTTCTCCCGCATGTATGCTGCCAGTACAAGAAGCGACAAGGGAGTAGTAGCAACGTTGGCTGGTTATCCAGCACAGGGCAAGAAGTCTATTATCAAATTTGTACGAAAACTAGGGAAACTTTCATTCTTCCCTCGTATACTAGACTCGGCTGGCTATAGCAGTACAGCCTTTTACTATGGAGGCAATGCCGAATTCGTAAATTTCCGAACATGCGCTTATCTCGCAGGTTTTACTCGTGTTGTGGAACAACGCGATTTCCCTCGTGAGTTAAGAGGAGAAAAATGGGGTGTGCACGACGAATATGTATACCCGCGTTTACTGGCAGAGTGTGATACGGCACAAACGCCATTCTGTAAAATGTATTTTACCCTTTCTAACCACGAACCTTTTGACCTCCCTAATCGCCCTGTAGATGCCTCTCAGACTGAGGAACAGCGGATACGACGCACTGCACGTTATGCCGATAGCTGCATGAATCTCTTTCTTGAAGAAGCGCGAGTACGCACATGGTGGGATTCTACCCTAGTCGTAATATTAGCCGATCATGGACATCGTTACCCAGGGAATTCAGAAAATGACGATCCCGTACGTTATCATATACCTATGGTATGGACAGGTGGCGCGTTACGCCAGAATTTTGATACGGTCATTGCAAATGTTACTTCACAAACCGACCTTGCCGCAATTCTCCTTGCGCAATTAGATCTACCGCATAGTACTTTCCCTTTTTCTCGCAATACACTTGCACAGAAACATACGGGGGCTATGGTCGTTTACAACCATGGTTTCGGCTGGCTGACTGACAGCATGGGCTTTATCTACGATTTCGATGCTAAACGTATACTCTGGCAGCGCCACCCACTGCCCGACTCTCTCCTCCGAACAGGAGAAGCATTTTTTCAAAAGCACCACCAACACTATATTGGTTTGTAGAACAGAACCAAGCTCGCGCCAACGCAAAACAGAAAAGACAAGTGATGAAAAGAAAACTATTATTCTGGGAGTGTTGGCGATGCAAATCTTTCATTGATTGTAGAGTTTGAGTTCAAACTTATCGTACTTACTTGATGCGTTATCTGCTGCTACTTTTTTTGCTAGTCTCTATCCATATTACTTATGCAGGCGAACAAACTATACAACGGAATAAAACAGAGCCTCACCGCCCACGTATAGGCTTAGTACTAAGCGGAGGAGGCGCTCGCGGTTTCGCACACGTAGGAACTATGAGAGTAATGGAGGAAGCAGGATTGCGCCCAGACTATATAGTAGGAACAAGTATGGGGGCTATTCTCGGTGCTCTCTATGCAATGGGCTATACAGCGGATGAAATCAGCGCACTGAACCAACAGACTGACTGGGGCGAACTCCTTTCTAATCAGCAACCACTACGCACCGTAACTTTTGAGCAAAAACACAATGTAAACCGTTCACTTCTCTCAGTAACTTGGGAAGACGGGCATTTTAACTTGCCACGCGGCTTTATAAACAGTCAGCTGCTCCTTAATCTTTTTCATCGCCTGAGTTGGCAATACGCCACCGTTGACAACTTCAACCAACTCCCTACTCCGTTTGGTTGCATTTCAGTAAACCTTACTTCAGGCAAGATCCGCACTGCACGCAGCGGACATCTGCCTACAGAGCTCCGAGCAAGTATGGCAATTCCGGGCATCTTTACCCCCGTACTCCTGAACGATACAGTACTCCTAACTGACGGGGGCGTAGCCGACAACTTCCCTTACGATCTTGTGCGTGCAATGGGGGCAGATATCGTAATAGGAAGCTATGCTGGACCTGATCTTACTCACCCCTCTGGTACACTTCATGATGCCAAAGATATACTCACACACGCATCTATGTATGCGGGAATCCAAAAAGCACGAGAAGATCTCAAAAAGTGCGACTATCTAATAGCCCCCAATCTGGCAGGCCATACCTCGATGAACTTCACAGCAGGACAACGTATCGAAAATCTAGGTTACAAAGCAGCTTCTACCTTCAAAACTCGCTTCCAAAAACTTGCCGATTCTATCTATCGTCACGGAGAAAGACCAGCTATTAGCCATGCTGACACAACTGCCACGCACTGGATAAAAAAAGTAGAGATTACAAATGGAAAAGAACACAAGAAAGTGGAACTAGCCACAAGCCGTTGGCTCTCTACACCATCACAAGTAAATGCGCGGCAAGTGGAAAATGCAATCAACCATATATATAGTACACGGTTCTTCAACCAGATTTACTACCAACTTGGTAAAGACAGCGTACTACACATTATGCCACAACCGCGTGCTCCGCTCTCAATAGACATTGGTGCACACGTAAACGATGAGTGGGGAATTGGCATCATGGGATGCCTCGAACTATTAAATCCGTTGTGGCAATCTTCACGCGCCGAATTTGCTATCCTAGCCGCATCGCAACCACAACTTACAGCAAAGCACACTTACTATTTTGGAGAAAAACAGAATTTCTTATTCAACATAGGAGGTAACTTCATCACCTCACGTACTCCGCTATACTTGGCTGCATCGCGCATTGCCTCTATCATGAGGTACGAACTGGAAGCATACATTTCGCTCGGAAGGCTGATTCGTACCTCAGCTCTCTTAGACGGAGGTCTGATGTACCGTTCCACGTTTCTTGTCCCCTCACGCGCCTATTTAGAACTTTTAGGTGGCACCGATCCTACTCGCATTTCAGCAGGGGAAATACTCAGCTTTTTACGCTACCGCATCAACACAACCGAACGACAATTCTACCCCCAGCAAGGGTACAT
>CAUVMY010000221.1:0-3363 GCA_963552845.1 uncultured Bacteroidia bacterium | reverse complement strand
TAAATACAAAAAAGGGCATAAAAGAGCGAAAGTTTAAAGTGTACAGCTCTGCTGAGTGTCATAAATACGACACTCGTGTTTTAGGTGCTTGTAAGAAGAATAGAAATTTATGGATAAGAAAACAATTCTGGGGCTGGTACTAATCTTTGCGATAGTGGTCGGTTTTTCCTACTTGAATCGTCCCAGTGAAGAAGAGGTTGCACGCCTTGAGGCGCAACGCGATTCGATCGCGCGTGTGCAAGCGCAAGAAGAAGCACAACGCCTTGCTGAAGAAAAGGCGCGTGCAGCACAAGACAGTGCTTTCCGCAACCCCAATATGGCAACCGCCGATACGCTATTCCGCACGGAAGGAGTGGTTAAAGAAGTACAGTTAGGGAATGATAAACTGCTCATTAATTTTAGTACACGAGGAGCGTACCCCCGTTCCGTACAAGTGAGAGGTTTTAGAACCTATTACGGCGACTCGTTACTTCTTTTCAAGGAAAATACAAAAAATAAATTGGAGTTGCAGTTCCTCTCGCAACACGCTACCATTGTTACTTCCGAACAGTTATTTTTGTGCAACGAAACAACGACAACAATAGCGCAAAAAGCTGGCGACACGGCACGTATAGTGTTTCGTTTACCTTCTACACAGGGCGATGGCTATCTTGAGTAGAGTTATGCGTTGCCATATAGTTCGTATGCATTGCAGTGGAAGGTTCGTTTTGTAAATATGGATTCGCAGCTTGCCGCAACTTCGCGTTACTTAGATCTGCACTGGACAATGCATTCGCCTCAGCAAGAGAAAGGGGCAAAAAAGGAGTTGGAGTATACAACAGCTGCCTACTACACTACGAACGGAGACTACGAAGAACTGAGTGTATCTTCTGACAAGGACGTTGAAGAAAAAATCAATACTAAAATATCGTGGCTCGCTTATAAGGAACAGTTTTTCTCTGCCATATTACGCAACGAGCAGGCATTTGAGCAAACCAATGTAACAGTGGCATTGGCAAATGAAGAGGGATACCTGCGCGATTATGCTGCAACGCTAATGTTACCTTTTACGGGAGGGAAGAACGATGCTTATGAGCTTGAGTTTTATTACGGACCGAATCTTTACAAGACGCTAGCGTCATACGACCACGAGTATGAAAAAGTAGTTCCATTGGGTGGTTGGCTCATTGGTTGGGTAAACAAATACGTAGTCATTAACGTATTCTACTGGCTCAGCAAGTACATTACCAATTATGGGCTAATAATACTCATTCTAACCATTCTCATTAAGATACTTATCTTCCCATTGACGTTCAAATCTTATCTAAGCCAAGCAAAGATGCGATTGCTAAAGCCTATGGTAGATGAGATCAATGCGAAATATGCACGTAAGGAGGATGCGACGAAGCGTGGGCAAGCTACAATGGAACTGTACAAGCGCGCGGGGGTGAATCCGCTTGGAGGATGCTTACCTATCCTGATCCAGTTCCCTATCCTTATTGCTATGTTCCGTTTCTTCCCTGCTTCTTTTGAACTTAGGCAGGAGAGTTTCTTATGGGCTGATGACCTTTCGAGCTATGACTCGATTCTCAATCTCCCATTCTCAATTCCTTTTTATGGCGACCATATCAGTTTGTTTACACTTCTGATGGCGGTCACGCTTTTCATCTCTTCGCAGATGAATTATAAGCTTACAGGGAGTTCTAATGCACAGATGCCAGGTATGAAGTTCATGATGCTATATATGATGCCTATCATGATGCTATTCTGGTTCAATGACTACTCTGCAGGGCTGAGTTACTACTATTTCTTAGCAACGCTAATAACCATTGCACAGACTTATTTTATTCGTTTTGCAATAGACGAGAAGAAAGTGCTAGCTCGTTTGCAGCTCAATGCGAATCGTCCACAAAAGAAGTCAGGCTTCATGCAACGTTTGCAAGAGATGCAACGCGAACAAGCAAAACGTGCTAGAAAGTAGACGCTTGCTTTTTAGAAAAAAGTACGAGACGGACGATGCTTTAGAGTGTTGCCCGTCTTCTTTTTAGAACGGTGACTTGGAACATAGAGAAAAGACTACGATGGTTTTTCGTTTTGAAAACGTGGAAGAGCTAATAAACCCTCGACCGTCCAGAGTGTTCATAATCCGAGTGGAGTACGCTTATACGTAGATGTCGCAGGACAGCGCTCTCTATCGCTTCGTGAGGGGGTACATCTTTTTGGGTTTTCCCGAATCTTTTAAGTTCGAAATTGCGCCTAAACATGGTTATGCTCCCCTCGGTAATATGGTTACCAGTACCTTGGCTTGGGCAATTGCGGAACGACTTTTAGAAATATTGAGAAAAGGGTAAGGGGAAAAGAGACAAAAGGCAATAAGATTAAAGCTGTAACAACTGATAAACACAAACAAAAAGGGTGAGATAAAATTGTCTCACCCTTTTGTTTTTCCATAGAAAAAGCGTTTTGTTATAATTCCTGGAAACTTTCGACCTCAGCCGTAGGTTCAGTTTTTTTGATTAAGCCTTGAAGCACATTACCAGGACCGAGTTCTACAAACGTCTTTGCTCCATCAGCTACCATAGCACGCACAATCTGTGTCCAACGTACAGGTGAGGTGAGTTGTTTTACCAAGTTTGCCTTAATTTCGGCAGGATTGGTATGTGGTTTCGCGTCCACGTTTTGGTAGATTGGGCATAAGGGCTTATTAAATTGCGTCTTCTCAATAGCCTCGGCTAGTTTCTGACGCGCTGGCTCCATGAGTGGGCTATGGAAGGCACCCCCTACTTTGAGAGGTAGCGCACGTTTTGCACCAGCTGCTTTTAATTCTTCGCAAGCCTGTTCTATGCCTTTAATGCTTCCCGAAATAACTAATTGCCCAGGGCAGTTGAAGTTGGCAGGAACAACAATCTCGCTAATTCCGTTGCAAATCTCTTCAACCTTTTCGTCAGGCAAGCCTATGATAGCTGCCATGGTTGAGGGTTCTAGTTCGCAAGCTGCCTGCATCGCTTGTGCACGAGCAGAGACCAGACGCAGACCGTCTTCAAATGAAAGTGCGCCAGATGCCACTAGTGCACTAAATTCACCCAAAGAGTGCCCTGCGACCATGTCTGGCTTGAAATTTGGAAAGAGACGCGCTAATATTACGGAATGTAAAAACACTGCGGGTTGTGTGACTTTTGTTTGGCGTTGCGCTTCCTCAGGACCGTCAAACATCACATCGGTAATTGCGAAGCCCAAGATCTCGTTAGCTTGGGTAAATAGTTTCTTTGCTTCGGGTGATTTCTCGAAAAGAGGTTTCCCCATACCGACGTACTGGGCACCCTGACCAGGGAATACAAATGCTTTCATCCTAAAAAGTTTTTTCATGCGTTTGCAGAACAAAGA
>CAUVMY010000220.1:0-3371 GCA_963552845.1 uncultured Bacteroidia bacterium | reverse complement strand
GAGATGCAAACTTAACAGCTATACTACTTTTTACATCTTCGGAAACAATTTTCCATAATGTAGGAGCTATTAATTTTACATTGTATTTTAGAATTGCATTACAATCAGGTTTGATATAATTTGAAAACAAATTATGTAAAATAGGACCATGAATTTTTGACGACTGATTTTCTATAATAGCACATATCTCCTCACCTTTCTCAAGTTTTTCTGATGACAAATTTTCTATGAGTTCTTTAATTTGCAATCCTGGAGCTGGTAGATCGTATGTAAGAACATACTTTATGCAATTCTTGATGAAATTAAAAGTCTCTATCTTATCTAATTCACCCATAGGGAATGAGCTGTTGAGAAATTATTCCGTATTTCTCGACACTGTTCAAGAAAGAAATGAGCCTCATATGGAATGATGCCGAGAGAAAAAGTGCCAGAGATAATTTGATAATCTTTTACTTCTCTTAAGTCTTCAATGGTGTTTAATTTCTTACCCTCCCAATTAATCGCACTTGAGAAATATTCAATCCCATAGGAAATAATTTTACGATACAAATCATAAATCGCCAAATTCCAAATATAATTTATAGCAGCATCATTTAAGCCTACTTCTATAGCTTTTTGTGCTTTCTCAATACTTTTTTCATCTCTACAATCAGGTCTTATCGCAAGCTTAACTAAGTCCCAATCTTTTGATAAACTATCCACTTTCTCTATATTCTCAAATCTTGAGGGTAGGATTAATGTTTCCATGCTAATTATTTTTTTAATTTTCCGCAAAGTTACTCATTCATAACGAGAAAGGCAAAGAAAATGGCAAGAAAACGCCTCTTACGAAGCATAAAAATGTCGCAAGAGGTGTATTTGATAATCAGGGTACATAAAACAGGGCAAACTCTACTTTTCGTCGTTTGACAAGCCCTAAGAGGACTTTGCTTTAGTATCGGCAGAAAGATATAAATTCACGATAGAAATTCCTGTCGCCCGACTCTATCTTCCGCAGTAATTGGCTCTTGGGATGTTTGTTGTATCCGAACAACCTGTTCGTCCCGACATTATAAGACAGGACGGCAAGCAGCAGGGCATCCTTGCCGTAGTCTTTGAATATCATCAAACGCTTCATCAGGTCAGCCCAGCGCAGAGAGTCCGCCTGCCGTTCTGTTATTGCCACCGTAAAGAGCTTTCCCTTCTGCAACTTATGACCATATCCAACATAAGGATAATAGCCTTTGCCGTGCAGTCCCTCGAAATGCTTGATATAGATAACGGCACACTCGAATGGAGGGAGTGAGAGTGGTAGATTTCTTCCGTCTTAAGCCGAAAGCCGTAAACAGGAAAGGCAAACAAGGCAGAAGACGATAAGTTTACTTCCTAACCTCATCTTTCTTCTCCTTTTCCTCGTCCCTTTGACTGTTGAACTCAAACGAGAGTTTTGCCGTCTGTCCAAAATCATCCTCCACATACACATCTATCGTCTGTTGGTCGGTGGAAGCAGAGGTGTAGTATAACCTGAACTCCTCTTTCGTAAGCGGATAGCGGTCATTGGGTTTGAACACCGTGCCGTCATCCATCTTTAGCTGTCCCTTTTCATCTGTCTGATAGTACCTTATGGTGTAGCGGGTGTCGGCAAAGTTTCCCTCCCTTTTCAATGTGCAGCGTATCTCCTCCGTCTGTCCCTTGACGATGTGCTTCTGCACCGGCATCGTCTCTATAGTGAAGGGGTACGCCTGCTGAATATCCAACTCGTGATTACAAGCAGATAGACAAAACCCTGCGAGGGCAAGCACTCCCATTACCCATATTGCGATACTGTCCTAAAAAAGTGTGTAAGCTCCATTTTTCTATCTTGATTTGTGTCACCATAAACATCAAAAAAAATGAAACTTACACAGTCGCAAATTTCGGAAATTGTCAATAAAATGACATCATCGCAACAAGGTCTTCACGCCCTAATGCAAGTCGTGCTGAATAGCATTTTGAAAAATGAACGAACGCTGTGGCAAGAGGATAATAAAGAAGCTGCTAATGGCTTTCGTCCTCGCCGCATAAACTTTCGAGGGATGGAATTTGCTCTCCAAATACCCCGTACACGCCAAGGCGGCTTTTATCCGACCCTATTAGCGGTATTGCGCGACGAGGAGCAAGAGAAAGCAATGCTTTTTAATGAACTGTATACAAAAGGGTTAACGTGCGAACAAATCGGTCAGATCTCCGAGCGAGTCTATTCTCGATCTATAGTAAGCAGCAAATTAGCTACTTAGTACAAGCAACCCAAACAGATGTAAATACGTGGTTAGTGCGCGACTTAGCGTCTCAATTATCTTGTCGTGTATATTGACGCGACCTTTGTGCCGACGCGTCGCGAACATCGCGTTACACAAGAAGCCTATTACTCCATATTAGGCGTTTTACCCGATGGTACTCGCGAGGTACTCGCCATCGTAAACCATCCGACTGAGGGTGCCGTTAACTGGCAAGGAGAATTGAAGGCATTACAAGAACGTGGTGTTGAACGTATTGATCTAATTGTATCAGATGCCCGCGCTGGTATCGAGAATGCCGTAACGAGCGCCTTCCCAGCTTCCCGACACCAATTTTGTGTAGCTCATTTATTGCGGGAGATGAGTGCGTTAGTACCGCGAAAAGATCTTCGCGAATTACATGACGAATTCCGCGAAGTGCTGTCGATAGACATAGACTCCGAAGACGTAAATAGTGCTTCACAATACGCGCCTTTCTTAACTTTGTAGAACGATGGAGTAAGAGAGTATCAACTTTTGAGCGCTATAAGAAGTCATCATGTAACGTCTTGTATTTTACGTTTTTAGACTATTCACCGAAGTATCGTCGTATGTTGTAACTACGAACTGGATTGAGCGTCTGAATCGTTGCTACAAACGCACACTGTCTATGCGTGGCGCGATGCCTAGTGCTTCCTCTGTATTATTTTTACTTGGCTCAGTAGCTATGCAGATGAACAAGACTACGTATTTTTATCCTATCTCCGTCTTTAAGGATTGGGAGAATGATCTTGCCGTTCATTCCTCAAGCTTTAGGGCTAAGGAGAGCCCATCGCTTGAGCAATGAACGGAGGGCTCTTACACACTTTTATAGACACTACCATCCCAACATTTCACATCGGCTAAAATTCCCCACCCCCGAATAGGGTTCTATTGCGTCGTGTTATGCCGCGACGCTATGATATGATTTTAACGTTTTGTAGGTGATGATCGATGTGTAGCAGCGCGCCATGGCACGCTGCTAGCCGCAAGGCTTTGTAGAGCCGATGTAGCAACCTGTTTTGTGACTTCGCACGAAAATCCCGTGCATCGCAAATAATCGCTTTGCGCTGGTAATCGGTCATTCGTAATTGTCCT
>CAUVMY010000219.1:0-3378 GCA_963552845.1 uncultured Bacteroidia bacterium | reverse complement strand
ATGATTACCTTGACGAGCTCTGTTTTTTAGTTGAAACCGCTGGGGGAATTGTGGAAAAACGTTTTGTGCAACACGCCAATGAGATCAATCCTAGGAGCTACATAGGGCGTGGTAAAGCGGCTGAAATAGCAGCTTATATTGCAATCAATGAGATTGATCTGGTGGTTTTTGATGATGAACTAAAGGCCACACAGCAGCGCAACCTTGAGGCTGAATTCAAAGTGCGCGTAATGGATAGAACAGGGCTCATACTCGATATTTTTGCGGCTCATGCACGAACTGCTCATTCGCGTTTACAAGTAGAATTGGCACAGTACGAATATCTCCTTCCGCGTTTAGCGGGTATGTGGACTCACCTTGAACGGCAGCGTGGTGGTATTGGTATGAGAGGACCTGGAGAACGGGAAATAGAGACAGACCGACGTGTGATTCACAATCGTATAGCAAAGCTCAAACAGGAATTGGAAGAGGTCGATGCACAGTTCCGCGTTCAACGTAAGAATCGCAACAATACGATGCGTGTTTCATTGGTAGGGTATACTAATGTGGGGAAATCTACTATCATGAATTACCTATCGGGGAGCGAACTCTTGGCAGAGAACAAGCTTTTTGCAACGCTTGATACAACAGTGCGACGCATAGCCTCTGCAGGAGTACGTTTTTTACTATCCGACACGGTAGGTTTTATCCGAAAGCTACCGACTCAACTTGTAGAGTCGTTCAAATCTACACTTGATGAAGTACGGGAAGCAGATCTCCTCCTCCATGTAGTGGACGTATCGCATCCCGCGTTCCTCGAACAGATGTCGTCAGTGCAAAATATTCTTGTAGAAATAGGGGCTGGCGATAAGGAGCAAATTGTAATCTTCAATAAGATAGATCTGTACCATAACCCAGAACGAGATCCGTATGATTTAAGCGATGAGCCTGATACGCTTCGTACTCTGACCGAATTGCAACAAATGTGGTTTGCAAAAGAGGATAGACGTTGTATTTTCGTTTCTGCTGCGCAAGGTACTAATATGGCTGCGCTGCGCGAAATGCTTTTTCAGCGTTGTGCGTTTGGCGGTATTTGAGAATCAGATCCTTGCAAACCATACAGTTTAATGCTTGCCAAGCGAGGTTGTCTTGCATGAAACAGACGATGAACTGCAGTTCTCTCAGCATTTTGTACTAAATGTATTCCTGTTAGTCTAATATGAGGGTTATCTTTTCGTAAACTCAACTGGACGCACAATTGCCAATGAAACTTTATGCAGAGGTTGTACTCCCACTTCGAATCAATCAGTTGTATACATACGAAGTGCCTTCGAGTCTTCAGGCTCATGCTCTTGTTGGGACGAGAGTAATCGTTCCTGTACAAAAGCAGAAATATATGGGGCTTATTCTGCGTACACATAATGAGCCGCCCGCTTTGGCAAGAGTACAACCGTTAATAGAGATTTTGGATAGTGTACCGCTTCTTCTCCCGCAGCAATTGGCACTATGGCGCTGGTTAGAAACCTACTATATGGCTACCCCGAACGAGGTACTTCATACAATGCTCCCAGCTGGTTTGCGTCTCGAACGGAAGTCAATTGTTCAGCTTGTAGAACCTCTCGTCGCTACACCACAGGTGCTTAGCGAGCCGCAGCAACGTATGTTGGCTTTTATTGAGGAGAAGAAATATCCTTCGATAGACCAATTAGAGGATCGCGATTGGGGACGCAGTACCACTCGTTTGTTGAAAGAACTTTTGGAACTGGGGTTAGTGGAGGTACAAGATAGGCTCATGGAACGTACGCATCCGAAACGTGTACGCTACGTGCATTTTTCACCAAATCTGACGAGCCGAGAAGCAATTACACAAGTCCTAGAGACAATGCAACGGAAGCAAGCACAAATGCGCGTAATATTAGCTATGTTAAGCTTGCTACAAATGCGTAAATTGCCATTGGGGGAGTGGCTTACCGCAAAGGAGGTGCAGACGAAAGCTAATGTGCAGCTCGTTGTATTGGATGCACTTGAAAAAGCGCGTTATGTGGAAATAGAGGAGCGTGAGGAGTCTCGTATCTCACTCGCTACGTTTGAACAAGAGATTGATTTTGTTTTTTCTCCCCTCCAGCAAACAGCCTATTTGGCGCTTTGCCGTAGCATGGCGACACATGAGGTGACCCTTTTGCATGGTGTAACGGGAAGCGGAAAAACAGAGATCTATATCCGTCTTATTAAAGAAACACTAGCTCGCGAACAGCAGGTTCTCTATTTATTGCCAGAGATTACGCTTACGGAGTATATGATTGCGCGCATACAAGCACATTTTGGAGCGGAAGTTTCGGTCTATCATAGTCGCCTTTCAGAGGCATTACGAACAGAGCTTTATAGACTATTGCACGACGAACCACATCGAATAAAATTGGTGCTTGGTGTCCGCTCGAGTCTTTTCTTACCATTTTCCAATTTGGGGCTTGTAATTGTAGATGAGGAACATGAAAGTTCGTACAAACAGCAGAATCCCTCTCCTCGCTATCAAGCGCGAGATCTGGCAATTATGCTCGCACATATCCACAAAGCGAAAGTGGTACTAGGATCGGCTACTCCTTCTGTAGAGAGCTATACGAATGCGTTGTGTGGTAAGTATGGTTTGGTAGAACTCGCCACTCGCTACGGAGAAGTGCAGCCTCCTCAGTTTGAGTTGGTAGATATGCGATTGGCGTACCATAGAAAGGAGTATGTAGGACACTTTTCTGATCGCCTTCTAGAGGCAATAGAAGCCACAGTAGCACAAAAAAATCAGGTGATCCTTTTTCAAAATCGTCGTGGCTATGCGCCTCATATAGAGTGCATGAAGTGCGGTTGGGTGGCTGTGTGTCCGAATTGCGATGTGAGCCTTACTTATCATCGGGCAACACAACAACTACGTTGCCACTACTGTGGTTATGCGGAGCCTATGCAAACAGTTTGCCCTGCATGTAATTCGGCAGAACCGCGTTTGACAGGGCTTGGCACGCAACGCGTAGAGGAAGAACTTGCACATGCTCTCCCACAATTGCGTATTGCACGCTTAGATGTAGATACGACCTCTCGCAAAGAGGCTTCTAACACGATTTTAGGCAATTTTGCTCGTGGCGAAATAGATGTACTGGTAGGTACGCAGATGGTGGCTAAGGGGCTAGATTTCAATTCGGTACATTTGGTCGGAATTCTAGATGCAGATGCAATGCTTCGTCTTCCAGATTTCCGAGCTAACGAGCGCGCTTTCCAGCTCATTGCACAAGTGGGAGGACGGGCTGGTCGCCGCGCTACGCAGGGACAAGTACTTATTCAGACACGTATGCCAGATTTAGAGCTGTTTCGTTGGATACAGTCCAACGATTATAAAGCATTCTACGAAAGAGA
>CAUVMY010000218.1:0-3384 GCA_963552845.1 uncultured Bacteroidia bacterium | reverse complement strand
CCATTCTCGGGAACGCCTACTAAACTGGATGCAACGGCATCTTCTGAGCTTCCTATAAGCTACTATAGTTTAGATCCCTCGGTCGCTACAGTAGATGCGCAGGGCAATTTGGTAACGGGCGCAGTGGGTACAACTACAATTGTGGCTGAGCAAAAAGGGAATGAGTTATACAAGGTCGCTGAGAAGAAACAGCGCGAGGTAGAGGTAACTCGTGTACCCCTCACGATAAAGATGAAGGATGCTACAATGGCGCAAGGTGAGCCTTTACCCTACTTCGATTTTGAGTATGAGGGCTTACAGTTTGACGATACTGAAGAACAATTTGATGCTCCGTACGAGGTGCGTCTGAAGGATGGTACGGTGTGGAATGAAACTCTCCCCGCATTAGCACCTGGCGAATATGTAGTAGCGCCTGCCAATTATACAGTTCCTTATTCGTTGGGTAGTTATACCGTAACACGTGAAAACGGGAAACTGACGGTATCCGCACCGCAATTGCCTGCGACAACGTTTGTTGTTACGGATGAGAATAATGCACCATGTCCTGATGCGGTACTACAATGCGACGGTGTAACCTATCCTTTGGGGGCAGATGGAAAAGTGGTGGCGTACTTAAAGCCTGGTAAGTATCAGGTTGAGGTATCGAAGGCAGGATATGAAAGCGACTGGAAAGATTTTGTAGTGGCAGATGCTCCGCAAACCGTAGAATTACAGCTCTTGAAAGAGATATTTACGCTCACGTATACAACGGATGAGTTCGGTGTAATTCTGGGTAAGGAGGCGCAAACGGTTGCACTCCACTCAAACGGTGAGCAAGTAATCGCAGTCCCGAAAGATTCGCAGCACCGTTTCAAAGAATGGTCGGATGGTGTGAAGACGGCAGCGCGTACGGAGATGGATGTGCAAGCTAGCCGAAGTGTTAAGGCAACGTTTGAAGAGTTCTTCTATACGCTCTCTTACAAAGTCTCGGATGGAGGCGAGTTTGAAACTACGGACACAGAACAACAGGTGGCTTACGGTGGGAATGCGACTCCCGTTAAGGTAAAGGCGAAAGAGGGGTATATCTTTATGGGATGGACAGATGGCAACTCGGAACTGACGCGTACCGATATCAATGTAAAGGGAGATCTGAGTGTGACGGCTGTCTTCTTGAAGCCTTATCGTCTAGCATGGAAGAACGATTTTGAGCGCGGTGCTCCTATTGAGCAAGGTTGGAATTATGACAAGCCTGCGGCGGGACGGGGCTGGGGATTATTGGCAGCAAAGATGATCTCGAGTGTAAAGAATCCGAGTGGTCATGTGCTTGCTATAGTACCTCTCTATGAATCGCCACGACCAGAGTATACGGATTGTTGGGTAGCGTCTCCGTGGTTCTCACTAGAAGAGAAGACCGCTTCTACCACGAAGTTGATTCTGAACTATGTTTGCCATGTAAAGACATCGGCAGGGCATACGTCAAAACTTCAGTACAGCTTCGAGGATGATGTTTGGCATGATGGTGCAAATGTGGAAGGCAAGGCCGTTACTAAGCAAGAGAAGTTTGAATTAGATCTTGCAACGCTCGCCGCTCACAAGCGTATTCGTTTCCGTTGGGTGTTTGGTGGTTCTAACACCTATACTTACCTCGCACTGGATGATATCGAGGTTAAATTTGACGTTGCGGCGCAAGAGGTACAGCGTTATTTTGCGGGTGCGCATGGGCACATCAAACAGGAAGGTAATGAGACGCTATTATCCGCTATTGAGCAAACCACAGAGGTTGGCAATTTGGGTACAAAGATTGTTGCCGTTCCCGATGCTGGCTATGTATTTGACAAGTGGTCTGATGGTAAGACGGAAGACGAGCGTCAAGACAATACTTCGGTTTCGGTAGAAGCATTGTTCAAGAAGGGGACATTTAAGACCATCTATCTTGCTGGTGAGAATGGAAAGATAGAAGGGATAACAACGCAGGTTGTAGCTGCGGGTGGCGAAACTGCGGCTGTGACGGCAGTGCCTAACGTTGGTTACAAATTTGATGCGTGGGATGATGGTTCTAAAGACAATCCGCGTAAGGATCTGGTAACAGAGGATAAAACATATACGGCGAATTTTGTTGCTGTGCCTAGCACGTATGTTGTAACATTAGCGCCCACGGAGCACGGGAGGATTTCAATTCAAAATTATACGACAGAACAGTTGCAAGCCGTTCCCGCTGGAACTACTCTTACCGTTGTTGTAACGCCCGATGCTGGCTGGAAGCTAAAGACCCGGACTGCTAACGGGGATGATATTGCAGCTACGAAGCAGTTTACGGTTAATGCGGCAGTAACAGTGCTGGCAGTATTTGAAAAAGAAGGTGGTGCTCCGCAACCCACAACGTTCGCTGTAACACTTGCTCATGAGGGTGAAGGTACATTAGTTATAACAGGCTATGATGCCGAGAAGCTTAAGACCGTTCCCGAAGGCACCGAACTCACAGCAGTGGCAACCCCTGCGACAGGTTGGAAGCTGAAGAGCTTGACGGCGGGTACACAGGATATCTCGGCAGACGGTAAGTTTACTGTAACCGCAGATGTTGAAGTGAAGGCAGTGTTTGTGAAGAGTACTTCTGTTGACGATGCAATATTTGCTAATGTGCTTGTAGCACCTAATCCGTTTGATAATCAATTACGAATTGTAAACGGCGATTTGCGTGGAACATACGCATTGTTGAATGCACAAGGTGTTGTAGTACGTAGTGGCAATATGACTGACAACGAGGTACTGATTGAAACAAGTGATCTTACTTCTGGTCTCTACCTCTTGCGTCTCACAGCAGCGAATGGTGCGGTGAAGACAATAACAGTCGTAAAAGAAAGATAATGAGGTTCGTAGGGGCGAGGCGTGCCTCGCCCGATTGAAAGCATTGATAACCAATGACAACGGGTACTGCCTTTGGGCAGTGCCCGTTTTTGATTGGTCTTCTAGCCCAACGTTTTACATTGGGCTGCTGTGTGTTGCCCTTACAGGGCGCATAAGAAGTTAAGAGTTAAGTCGCTTCGCTTAGTTAAAAGTTAAGGTGCTTCGCACAACTATTAACTCTTAACTGCTAACTATTAACTATAAAGCGCCTTGGGCTAGATTGTGCTGCACTTTCAGTGCGAAAAACAAGGCTTCATAGCTAAATGGGAAGTAATATGCGAAACGAAGGATGTAGCGGCATGCCATGGCACGACGCTGGTTGAAATCAAGCATAACGAGTACTTCAAAACAAGAGAAAGCCTTTTTTCAGTACATTAGTGTGTGAAATATTAGCCTCTTAAGACTATGAATACACGTAAACGAGTGCTCCCCATCGGGGGACAAGATTTTAACGATATCCGTCGAAGTGGTTTTCTTTATGTCGACAAAACACACTTCGTT
>CAUVMY010000217.1:0-3390 GCA_963552845.1 uncultured Bacteroidia bacterium | reverse complement strand
AATAGGAGGAAGTACCCACGGTATGCACACAACGGGTACAATCATGGGAAGTGGACTTGTTAATGAGCGCGGACGCGGTATGGCACCCGAGGCTGAAATATGGACGAACAATTTTAACATACAGTCTAACAAGAAGAAGGTGGTGCAAGAAATGTACGAGACGTACATGAAAGAACGCATTACCTTAACTTCCAATTCTTATGGTTACTCGCGTGAGGCATTTTGTGACTTTGACGAATACCTCAATTATACATTCTTGGGGAATACCGAGATTGACGAGTTAGCATATATGTATCCTGCACTTACCCATGTCTTTTCGGCGGGTAACGCACAAGGTGAATGCAAGCTACCTTTCTCACACGCAACTAATTATGGTAAAAATATAATCTCGGTAGCGGCTCTTGATGCCATGGGGGGCATGAGTACATTCTCAAGTTTTGGTCCTCTTGCTGACGGGCGTATGTTTCCTGTGATTAGTGCTCGCGGTGCACAAGTATTTTCTACGGTGTTAGAGCAGGGCTATGCATTAAAAAATGGTACTTCAATGGCGTGTCCAACCGTAACGGGGCATTTAGCATTATTGACGCAACGCTGGATGCAACTTCATGGTGGGGCAACGCCTTGCAACTATTTTTTGAAAGCGCTGATAGCAAACACTGCACGCGATGCAGGCAATCCTGGACCGGACTATAAGTTTGGCTTTGGAATTCTAGATGCTGAAGCTGCTGTTACTGCCATGGAGAATGGTTGGTATACGCTCTCGGAATTGAAAACAGGAGATAGTGAGCAGGTTACAACGATTAAGATTCCTACGGGTGTGAAAGAACTGCGTGTCATGCTCTGTTGGAATGATCCAGTAGCTGCCAAAAACTATGTAAAGGGTGAGTGTCCACTTGTGAATGATTTGGACTTGAGTGCTAGTATGGGGGCGCAAGCCTATTTACCGTATACATTAGATCCGTCTAACCCCAATGCGAATGCAGTGAGCACAAAACCGAATAGGGTTGATAATATTGAACAAATCGTAGTAGAAAACCCAGTTGCGGGCGATTTTGTTGTAAAGGTGTCGGGTGCTGTGAAACAGGGCGACAAACAGCAATATGCGTTGGTTTGGTACTGCGATTATAAAACTCCCGAATTGTTCTCACCGCTCCCAGGCGATACTTACTCACCCAAAGAAGCGATTTATCTGCGTGCCGAGAATGTCTCTGAGCAAGTGCGCGTGGATTTGTCGCAAGATGGAGGCAAATCCTTTGTAACACTGGGAACATTCGACAAATGTTCGGCTGTTTTGCTCCCTGAAGATATAGCGCCGACCGATAAGGCGGTACTCCGTTTAACCGATGCGAATGGGTTAAGTATCTCGACCAAAGGTTATTTCACTATCATGCCACAAGTACAAGATGTGGAGCTGGAGGCTGCAAGCTGTTCTACGTCGGGCTGGAAACTCAAGTGGCCAGCAGTTAAAGGGGCAACCCAATATGAAATTTTGTGTGCCGATATCAACAATTCTACTTATAATAAGATTGGCGAGTCGACCACCACAGAGTTCTTGATTCCTGAAAAATATGTGACCAATGAGCGTAACATCTATTCTGTGCAGGCTATAGCAGGCGAGATTCGTGCGCGCAGAAGTGTAGCAGTTGTATCAGACAAAGTAATGCCTACGCTTCTTACTGATTCCGATTTACCTTATACGGAGACTTTTATAGGGTGGCCTTTACAGCATACAGAGATCGAAAGAGGCAAGAATCTGACTCTAACCATGCAAGATGCTATTGTTGAGTTGCAGCTCCCATTTATGTCGCACCATGTAGTATGGCAACCCAAAGTAGAGGCAACCGAGTGGCAGAACCCCTTCCAGAATAAAGAAAATGTAGGTGTGCTTAAAGCTTGTTCGCTAGATCTTACAAAAGTTGCCGAGGGGACTCCTTTGCAGTTCTCTACGGTTATGCTTATGAAGAAAACAAAGGAAAACCCGAAGAATGGTTCTTTACTCCGTCTGTTGGTAAATGGTCAGGAAGTGGAAGATATGCTTGGGCGTAAGCAAATTGCGGGGGATGATCACGAACATAACGTCGTTTGGGATTTGACGAAGTTCGCAGGACAAAAGATCTCGTTGGCACTTGAGACGGCTTTGCAGAAGAAAGAGAATATTGCAATTATTGCATACTACCAGATTACTAAACAGGCGAAACGGGCTGATGTAGAAATTGCTTGGGTAAATAAACCTGCAATTGATGCTAAGGCGCAAATGCAAGAGCAAACTATAAACTTCAAGATAGCCAATAGAACCGCGTTGGAGTTAACCGATGTGCCAGTTTCGGTTCTGGTGGACGGAAAGGTTGTTTACGCAAAAAGGATACAGACTTTAAAGCCTTTTGAGGATCGGATAATCGAATATCCGCACAACTTCTCAAGTGACTTACCGCATATCTTCCAAGTTGATGTGCGTGCCGATCTACCCAATGATATAACGCCTGAAAACAATAGAGATCGTTTTGAGGTCTATAATCTGGGGAATGTTATTGCAATGCCTGAGGTAACGTACATTAAGTTCTTGGGAGTACCGCTCCCCATCCCTCAGCGCATTACCAAAACACTAACGGGTACGATCGCTTTTACTGATGGTCGTGGTGCACTTGCGCCTTACAAAGTCAATGAAAAAGGCTTTCTCAAAGTTCTACCTAGCGATCCGTCGCGTGCTGTACAAGTAACGTTCTCTGAAATTAAGCTTGCTACTTATGATACGCTGTACGTCTTTACGGGAGATGTTGATAAGGAGTTGAAAGTCAATGCGAAGATGGCTACAGGTTTCCTTACAGGCGCGATGCCAGCATGTTCGTTTATCTCAGAAGCGCAAGATGGAGCCATCACATTTATGATGGCGGGTCATAATGAAATACCAGGCGAAGGTTGGTTAGGTGAGTTTAGCGAATTTGCAATGCCCGATCTATGGAAAATAAAGTCGTTGAACGAAATTGCGGGCTCAGATTCCAATCATGCTAAGCTAGAGGTGAAGGTTGAGAATTTGACCACTGTATCGCTTTCGCACGTAGGACTTTGGTTAACTACGAATTCGGTCGTGCGTCGTGTAGAGATTCCTGCACTACTGCCAAAGTCAGAAACGACGTTTATTGTTCCCGAAGAGATAGACAAGACAGCTCCCATGTACATGGAGGTTACCGCAGAATTAGCGAAAGACGGCGATCGGTCCAACAATAGCAGCAAAATAGTAATAGCGAACGACCCAATTTGGAATGGTGGGGGCACGATTAAGATGCCTAAGCGACTTTATATTTCCGAGGTGCGCGTAGCAGGGGTAAATGATACGATACGTTTCTTGCCGAATGAGCGCATCGTTTATAAACCAGAGAAGAAGATCAAGCT
>CAUVMY010000216.1:0-3394 GCA_963552845.1 uncultured Bacteroidia bacterium | reverse complement strand
GCTTGCGTTTCAACATTCCCGAACCCGTCAAACAGAAGCGTTTCATCGCTCCTCGGTTCGATTTCATTTTCGGCATCTTTCTCTAACTATTTATACTGATTGTTAAACCTCTATTCTCTCTCATTTGAGCCCTCAGGGTCTGCTCCCTTTCTTTCTTGCACTTTCTTTTTTGTCGTCTTGAGCGGAGCAAGCACCATCACCATATGTTTTTCATTCAGCTGAGGTAACTGCTCTACTTTGGCATACTCCTCCAGTTCCTTTGCGAAACGAAGCAAAAGCGCCTCTCCCAAATCCTTGAAAAGGATGGAACGCTTCATGAAGCGAAGATCTGCCTTTACCTTCGCTCCCTCTTCAAAGAAACGAATGGCATGACGCAACTTAAGTTGAAAGTCGTTCTCTCCCATATTAGGAGTAAAACGTAATTCTTTCATCTCAACTTTTGTTGCGCTCTTTCGCATCTCTTTCTGCTTACGGCGCTGCTCGTAGAGGAATTTCTGATAATCTACCACACGACAGACGGGAGGCTCAGAGTTCTCTACAATCATCACCAAATCGAGATCAAGGTCGCGTGCTATACGCAACGCCTCATCTGTAGAGACGACGCGCGATTCACCAATATTGTCTCCTACGATACGCACTTGCCGAGCACGAATATCACCATTGATCCGATGTTGCGGCGCACGGTCTGAGCGGAAATCGCCGCGCTCTCCTCGTTCTGGTCGCTCAGGACGCGGCGGACGAGGACGAAAGAATCTGTTGTCTGCTATTGTAGTACCCTCCGAAATTCGTTTTTATGTGTACTTCTCCTTATTTTTTCTTGACTTCAAATGAGCGTGCAAGCTCGTCGTCCAGATGCTTAACAAAAGCCTCCAGAGCCATGCTCCCCATATCTACTCCGCCACGCGCACGTACAGAGACCGTGCCTTCTGCAGCCTCACGCTCGCCTAATACAACAATGTACGGAACACGTTGCAACACTGACTCGCGGATTTTCTTCCCTATCTTCTCATTACGATCATCGTAATTTACACGATAGCCTTTTTCTTTCAGGCAGCCAACCACCTGCTCTGCATACCCATTAAACTTATCGCTAATAGGTAACACAGAAACCTGATCTGGCGACAACCAGAGAGGAAAACGACCTCCTGTATGCTCGAGTAACACTGCTACAAAACGCTCCATAGAACCAAACGGTGCGCGGTGTATCATTACAGGGCGATAACGCTGATCGTCTGCGCCTGTATATTCAAGATCAAAACGCTCAGGTAAATTGTAATCTACTTGTACCGTACCCAACTGCCAACGCCGTCCAATGGCATCCTTTACCATAAAGTCTAGCTTAGGACCATAAAATGCAGCCTCTCCGTATTCTGTACGTGTGGGTAACCCCTTCTCGGCAGCCGCCTCAATAATGGCACGTTCTGCCTTCTCCCAATTCTCGTCAGAACCGATATATTTACTCCGATCTACTTTGTCGCGCAAAGAAATCTGTGCTTCAAATTGCGTAAACTCCAGCACCCCAAAGATGTAGAGAATAATATCTATCACCTTCAAGAACTCCTCCTTGAGCTGATCTGGGCGACAGAAGATGTGCGCATCGTCCTGTGTAAATCCGCGTACACGGGTTAGTCCGTGCAACTCGCCCGACTGCTCATAGCGATACACCGTACCGAACTCTGCAAGACGCAACGGAAGATCGCGATAAGATCGTGGCGATGACCGATATATTTCGCAATGGTGAGGACAATTCATAGGCTTTAGTAGAAAGACTTCACCTTCTTGCGGCGTTTCGATGGGGCGGAAACTATCTGCACCATACTTAGCCCAGTGCCCCGAAGTCTCATACAAAGCCTTTTGTCCTATGTGAGGCGTTATTACAGGTAAGTAGCCATATTCCTTCTGAACGCCACGCAGGAACTGTTCCAGACGCTCGCGAAGCATCGCACCGCGGGGTAACCAAAGCGGCAAGCCCTGTCCCACTCGTTGCGAAAAGGTAAAGAGCCCTAACTCTCTTCCGAGCTTACGATGGTCGCGCTTCTTTGCCTCCTCGAGCATTGCAAGATACTCCGTCAGTAGGCTCTCCTTAGGGAACGTAATTCCGTAAATTCGCGTCAGCTGCTTGTTGTGTTCGTCGCCACGCCAGTAGGCACCAGCCAAACTCAGCAACTTAATAGCCTTTATATAGCCCGTATTCGGCACATGCGGACCACGGCACAAGTCGGTAAAATTCCCCTGCGTATAGAAAGTTATTGTACCGTCTGCCAAACCATCTATCAGTTCGAGCTTGTACGGATCTCCCTTTTTCTTGTATTCTTCTAGCGCTACCGCCTTAGAAACATCGTGGCGCACTATAGGTTCTTTCTGCTTAGCAAAGTAGCGCATGCGCTCCTCTATCTTCGCAAGGTCATCTTCTGTTAGCTTATAGTCGCCAAAATCTATATCGTAGTAAAAACCATTTTCGATGCTGGGTCCTATCCCAAGTCGTACACCTGGGAAGAGATCCTCAATCGCTTCAGCCATGAGGTGCGCCGAAGAATGCCAGTAGGCATGTCTCCCCTCTTCGTCTTCCCACGTGTTTATCTTCACGGTCGCATCTCGGTCTATGGGACGTGTTAGATCCCACACCACTCCGTCCACTGTAACCGAGAGAGCCTCTTTCGCCAAACGTTGCGAAATACTCTCGGCTATTGCCATTCCCGTCACAGAACCATCGTAGTCGCGTGTGCTACCATCGGGGAAGGATATGCGTACCATTTTTACCACTCTCTTTTGTTGTACAAACTTACTGCTTCCGAAGTAATTTCTATACCTAAACTATTCGGGGTATTCCGTTTTCTAATCCATGGTTTAGAAATCTTCAGGATACCACTCTAATATTCTTCTTCGTCAAAGAAGAAATCTTCCTTCGTTGGATAGTCTGGCCAGATGTCTTCGATTGCTTCATAGACCATATTGTCCTCATCCAACTCGTTGAGATTCTCAATTACTTCAAGCGGTGCTCCCGAACGCTGTGCATAGTCTATAAGTTCATCCTTGGTGGCAGGCCAAGGAGCATCTTCGAGCTTCGAAGCCAACTCTAACGTCCAATACATTACTTACCGTCTAATAAAAACTCTTTTGAAACTGTTCTAATATCTATAAGGTTACAGTACATACAACGGCACAATGCCAACTTGTATGGTTGCTCGCTTCTCTATTTCGCAAGTGTGGGGTGTTCATTCATTTTGTCAGACTCAATACGACCATCGCGTAGGCGCACTATACGGCGCGCGTGCTGCGCTATGTCCTCCTCATGCGTCACAACAATAATTGTATTGCCACGCGCATAGATATCCTCAAAGAGATGCATAATATCGATAGAAGTCTTGGTATCAAGATTCCCCGTCGGTTCATC
>CAUVMY010000215.1:0-3396 GCA_963552845.1 uncultured Bacteroidia bacterium | reverse complement strand
AAAGAGCTTGGCATCATTCCGCACTCTTTTGCACGCCTAGGTATACATCTCGAAACGAAAGGCGACAATCTAATTGTTTATGGGAGCGAGCCCTACGAGATTGAGACTTTCATGGATGGCTCAATCATGACCATAGCCGATGCGCCTTGGCCAGGGCTTACCCCAGACCTTTTGAGTGTATTCCTTGTCGTGGCAACACAAGCACGCGGTGCGGTACTTATCCATCAGACGATGTTTGAAAGCCGTCTTTTCTTTGTGGATAAACTGATCGATATGGGGGCACAGATCATTCTCTGCGATCCGCATCGCGCTACTGTAATAGGACTAAACCGTCAGGTACAATTGCGTTCTACCAGTATGACCTCGCCAGATATTCGGGCAGGGGTTGCACTTTTACTGGCAGCCTTAGCCGCAGAGGGGACAAGTACCATTTACAACGTAGAACAGATTGATCGAGGGTACGAGTTAATCGATGTGCGCCTGAATGCCCTCGGTGCTCATATAGAACGTATCTCACAATAATTCTAGGACAAGCAACGTAAGGCTAATGCCGTTTTGTCACACGAGTGACGGAACGGCATATTTATTGCCCCGCCTAAAGCATATTAAATTTTTCAGAGATGGATAAAAAGAAACACCACATAGCTGAAGACAAGCTGTCGCAGGAAGCAAAGCAAAAGACAACAGAACCTGACAATACCACCGATAATACTACCGCACAGGAAAGCGAAGAAATAGAAGATACTCCGCAAACTGAAACTGAGCCAAAACAGACCGAGCAAGATGAACGGTTTGAACTGGCAAAGCAGGAAGCTGAGGAATGGAAAGATAAATTTATTCGTCTGAGCGCCGAATTCGATAACTATCGGAAGCGTACGCTCCGCGAAAAGCAGGAACTTGTAGCCGTGGCAAGTGAAGCTACTTTACTAAAACTGCTACCCATCATTGACGATTTCGAGCGGGCACTCCAAAGCAATACTACCGATATTGAGGGAATGCGCACGGGTATGGAGCTAATTTACAGGCTTTTACTTCGTTTCTTACAAGAGAATGGCGTGACGGAGATTGAGGCGCTTGATCAGGAGCTTAATACAGACTATCACGACGCAGTTACACAGTTTAAGGTAGAGGACGCTAGCAAACGAGGGCATGTGGTAGATGTACTACGCAAAGGCTATATGCTAAATGGGCGCGTACTTCGCCACGCACAGGTCGTAATAGGAGAATAAAGGGAAAAGAGACAAACGGAGATGGCGAAACGAGACTATTATGAGGTATTGGGAGTAGACAAGAATGCGTCGGAAGACGATATTAAGAAGGCGTATCGTAAGAAGGCATTGGAATATCACCCAGACCGAAACCCCAATAATCCCGAAGCAGAAGCCAAATTTAAGGAAGCTGCCGAGGCCTACGACGTGCTGCGCGATCCAGATAAAAGGGCACGTTACGACCGTTTTGGGCATGCAGGCGTAGAGGGTGCTACAGGAGGAAGCGGCGCAGCGGGTAGTTTTACAATGGATGATATTTTTGCACAGTTCGGAAATATCTTCGGGGGCTTTGGTGGTGCACGCACCAGTGCACAACACTCGGTGGCTAGAGGAACGGATCTGCGCGTCAGGTTGAAACTATCGCTCGAGGAAATAGATAAGGGCGTAACTAAAAAACTAAAGGTAAACAAGTACGTGCTATGCAAAGAATGTAATGGCTCTGGCGCAGAACCTGGCACCGAGATGGAAAAATGCCCTCGTTGCAAAGGTCAGGGACACATTGTAAAAACGGTGCGTAGCATCCTAGGTATGATGCAGACGAGTGCTCCTTGTCCCGATTGTGAGGGAACAGGAAAAATTCCAAAGAAAAAGTGTAAAGCGTGCCGTGGAGAGGGCGTAGTCCGTGCTGAGGATACCGTCTCGGTAAATATTCCCGCTGGCATAGAAGATGCCATGCAACTCCAGCTCAATGGCGAAGGAAATGCGGCTCGGCATGGAGGTATTCCAGGCGATTTCTATGTAGTTGTTGAACAAGAGCCACATGAAGAATTCGTACGCGAAGGCGCCAATCTGCTCTACAACCTTCATCTAAGTGTGCCACAGGCCATACAGGGGGGGAGTATAGAAGTACCCACTTTAGGAGGTAAAGTGAAGATCAAAATCCCTGCTGGCACACAGCCAGGTAACTTGTATAGAGTTAAAGGAAAGGGTATTACATCAATTCAGACTCGGACGCGTGGCGATCTCCTGATCATTGCCGACGTATCTATTCCTACTTCGCTAAACAATGAAGAGAAGGCGATTGTTTCTAAATTAGCCGAAAGCGAGAATTTCAAACCAAAGGAAAAAAAAGGCGCAGCACATACACTACTGATGCGAATACAGGAGATTTTCTCGTAAGAGCTGGAAATGTAACTTTCTAATCCCGACAAATAGAATGGGAAAGCCGAGTATGGATCGCTATCTCCCGAAGATAGATCGCAAGAAAATAGAGCGTATGCTCGAAATACGTCGTCTCTACGACGATGGTAAGATTACCCTCGAAGAAGGACGTGCACGCCTGAAAGCAGAAGTAGGGTCTGTCCGAGCTTATGAGCTCGCATTTGCCGAACAAGAATTTAAGGCTTTCGAGGACGACGAGTGTCGTAAGGAGGACATCCAAGCGATGATGGATCTCTACCAAGATGTATGGGACACGAGTCGCCCCGATCTTCCCGCCGATCACCCTCTAATGTGTTACTATCGCGAGAATGACGCGATGCGCAAGTACCTCTTAGCAGTGGAAGACTTGGTACAGTACCCCGTGATTCGTAACCAATGGTATGAACTCTACGACGAGCTGGCTAAATTTAGAATCCATCTCTCGCGTAAGCAGAACCAGTTGTACTCTATACTCGAGCGTAAGGGATTTGATCGCCCTACAACGACAATGTGGTTGTTAGACGATTTTATTCGCGATGAAATACGAGATGTGCGAAAACTTCTCGAAGACGGAAAGGAAGACTAATTCATCGAAAAGCAAAAGACGATTGTTGCCGATGTACGTGACCTCATGCAAAAGGAGGAACAAGTGCTTTATCCGACTTCACTCGTGATGATAAAGCCTGAGGAGTTCGAGGATATGAAGGAGGGCGATCGAGAAATTGGCTTTGCATGGATAGATGTTACACCCGCAGAAGTAACAACAAAAACGACGACCAGTACACCGCCCAGTGCGGGGAGTTTAGAAAAGGACTTATTGGCACTTCTAGCAAAACATGGTTATGGTACGGGAAGTGTAGCGCCAGACCAAAAATTAGACGTTGCGACAGGAAAACTGACACTGGAGCAAATCAATCTGATATTTAAGCATTTACCAGTAGATCTTTCTTATGTGGATGAGAATGAACTTGTTTGCTTCTATTCGGAT
>CAUVMY010000214.1:0-3402 GCA_963552845.1 uncultured Bacteroidia bacterium | reverse complement strand
TGATGATGCCCCCAGCTCCCTCAGCCGATCCATTGAGGGTTAGCTTCTTTTCCGACTTAAGGTTAAGAGCCGTCATCTTTTCGTCGCGAAACTGGGAAGCGATATCATCGTCAGCTTTATAGTTTTGTAGCAACTCTATGGAGTTGGCAAAATCGGGCGGCAAAGTGTTTATGGCAATTCCAGATGTGGCGTTCGAGAAGATATCTTCGTTGTTCACAAGTACTTTGTCTACCTCTTTGCCTTGAAAATAAACCTTTCCATTTTTATCTACGTTCATGCCAGGCATTTGATCAATCACTTCCCCAATACTGCGCTCGTCGCCCTGAGTATAACTCTTTGGGTTATAGACAATCGTATCTCCCTTTTCGTACATATCTGGGGCTTGTGCAATGATGACCACATCTTCCATCCCCACGTTCTCCTCTGGCAGGGTAACTGTAAGTGAGCTGGGAAAGTCGTGTTGTGCAAAACGATGCAGATAGGATACAAAACCCATAGAACGGATACTCAGCCACAATTCGGGACTAGTCTTCTCGATTTGCTTGACTACGAACTCTCCGCTATTATTGGTAATGGCGTAGCGAATATCCTGCGTAAGAAGACTATCGGCAGCCACTACCACCGTTGCATAAGCTATAGGGTGTTGTTTTGGGTCAAGCACCTTGCCGCGCAACGACGCAGTTTTGGAAAAAACTACTGAAGGGAGTGTAAGAAATGTGATAAGAGCAACAGCTAGCCGCTGTGAAAAGCAATATCTGAAATTCTTCATGGTCTCACAACAAAAATGGGAATAAAAAAGCGAGGCAGTTGCCTACCTCGCCTAAAGGCTACATTTTTATGACTTGTACGCCTGGTGTACCACTAGAGCCTAGCTCCTTTAGTTTCTTGTCTCTTAGCTTATTGAATTCTTCGCGAGAGTATATTTTACCCTTTGGTGCAAGAATCGCTACCTTCTTGGCGAGATACTCTACAGAGGACACTGTAATAGTCTGTAGAGAGTCTTCTATTTCAAGAATCAGCCCAGGTAAGCCATTGTAACCCGCTGGCCCTGCTTGGACAGGAAGCTCTGTGCAATACCAAGCCACGGCATAACCTTTCGCAAGTTTTGCACTCGCCTTTTTGCAACGCTTCCCAGCAATAATCTTTTCTACATTCTCCAGCGTCCACTCGTACTGCTTTATCGAATCTTTCACCAGAAAAAGCTTATCCATGATCTTGAACAGGGCAATCTTCTCCTGTTTGCCAAAATCTATGTACACACTACCTTTTTCGCTTTTTTCAGTGAGCTGAATCTGCTGTGTATCATCAGAACCAGTTTTAGCAGTATAGCTATACAAATCTTTATCCAAGAAGAGCTCAAATTGCTGCCCCTTGCCCATTTGTGCTTCAAACGTCTGTTGCGCTAAGGCTCGAATATTCGGATCGGCAATCTGTTTGATGCTCTCGGGCATTTTCATCGCCACATCGTAAGTCGCATGTAAGACCTTTGACTGTGCAAACACGGCAAGTGTAGCAAACAAAAAGCAAGAAAAGAAAATGAACCGTTTCATACGCCTAAAATTTATGGTAACTCTTAATCAAATTGTCACAGCCCGATGTAAACCTACCAAGCATTAGAATCTAGTAAGTAGCGCCTTATATAAGGCGTTTAGTGCTTTATCTCCCATTCTGTATCCTCGTTCGTCTCGAGGAAACGTGTAAGAGCTTCCTCCATCATCTTCTCGTATTGTTCAGGGGTTACTATTTTGCCCTTCGGAGCTAAAAGAGATTGACTCTGCGAAATATATTCAACTTTAGTTGCCGTCGTAATCTTGCTATTTATCTCTGTTTCCAGTATTAGCCCAGGCAATCCATACAGTCCCTCAGGACCAAAGGGAACGGCTATCTCCTTGCAAAACCATGCTGTGTAGGTCTCTGTGGTATCCTTATGTGTAATCCTTGTGTCATTGTAGGTGGCAGGCTTTACAGCGACCGTAAGTGTCGCCTTTGTGCATTTCTTGCCAAGTATTTCTTTGGTTTCCGTCCCAATCTTCCACTGTGGCGACGCGGTTAGCTCCTCCTTTATCAGTAGCGGCTTATCCGTAAACGCCTTTTGTGTAAGCCTCTCTTTAGCCTCGAGATCCAGATAGATACTTTGCACGTTCCCAAGTTTAAAAGAATTTACTCCCTCAAGAGAAGAATTTCCCTTGGCTAGTAACGGCTCAACAGACTTATCTTCGACGATCGTGTAACTAGAGCGCGTCCCGCTTTGTAGAAGCGTGCTTGTTTCACGTTGCTCAGTATGCTTTTTCAACTCCTCTTCCAACTGTTTCTTTACCTCGTCAGAATAGCCACTCACCTCTATAGCAGCACTAATTTTAGAAACAGAAGCATAGCTTACTCGTAAGGTGCGTTGCTGTGCTGCAACTACTACCACACACGAGAGCGCAAGCAGTAATAACCCAAATCTCTTCATTGAATGCATTCGTTGAACTGTTTGTTATTCTCGTTGCCAAGTTAAACAATTTCAAGAAATTGCCAAATACATCTGTCTGAGGTTGCAAAACGAAAAATTGTCGTTTGCACACCTCTGTTAAGAATTCGCTTCTAACCCTAAGCGTTTGTGCGAAGCAAGAATTTGGGTAGTAGGTTACAAAGTGAATTTACTGGGTGATCGCGGAGTAGTGTAGAGCCTTTGCCACTTTGTTAATCGAGCGTAGCGCATCAGATGAGAGTTCTAACCCCTGCTTCAAACGTTGTGTTCGTAAAAGATGCTCAGCCGCCCCAGGAATGCGAATACCTGGGGTTCCTTCGCGTCCGGGGGCGTTACGGAAAGTATCTATCCATTCATCTACGGCTGCTCGGACCTCTGCTGCAGGACGAAAAGCATCTATACGCAATGCACCGAAAAAATGCCCCACTCCTTTTCCTACAGGGTTTGTTAAGATAGGAAGGTAAGCGAATGGCGGAGGTACAAAAGGACCGAAGTTCGCACCACTAAAGAGCGCACTAAAAATATCAACCAGAGCACCAACACAAAACCCCTTGTGTCCGCCGTGTGCGACATCGCCGCCTAGAGGCAACATTGCGCCTCCGCGTTTAAGAGTCGCGGCATTGTTGGCAGGTTGCCCCATTGCGTCTTGTACGATAGAATTGGGGAGAGGGTGAGGCAGTTTCTCTAGTTTCCCTTGTGAGAAGGGGACAGTGGAAAAATCGAATACTAGGTGAGGGTGTTTTTGGGCAGGGAAAGCCACCGATACGGGGTTTGTACCTAACATACGCGTTGTACCGTTAATGGCTGCTACCAGTGGCTCGGAATTGGTCATAGCCACCCCTACCATATCCTTTTCAATGGCGAGCATACTGTAGTATGCCGCTACGCCGAAATGGTTACTCCCTCGTACTGCCACCCATCCTGTTCCT
>CAUVMY010000213.1:0-3420 GCA_963552845.1 uncultured Bacteroidia bacterium | reverse complement strand
TATGTGAGCAAGGGAGGGTACGAAGCCGTGATCTCGAAGACGTGCTAGTACTCGAGGATTTTTCGTTCATTACGGTCTCCTACGAAAAAGCAAAATACCTCTTGTCGGCTTTCTCGCAAGAGCAAACGCCTGATGGGAAACCTATGATCTCAAAAGCAAAAGAGCGAGGAACGAAGAAACAAGGCGAGGACGTGGTAAAAAAACGTAGTAAGCGTAAAAATAAATAATAGGGTACTGGGGAGATGGAATCCGCACAAGTTTATATCGCAAAAACTTTACAGGGCTTAGAGCCATTGTTAGCGGAGGAACTCCGCTCACTCGGAGCGGAGAATGTCGCAGAAGAGTGTCGTATGGTGCGCTTTGAAGGCGATTTGCGTATGCTCTACTTGGCAAATTTTCATTGTCGAACAGCCTTGCGTATACTTAAGCCTATTGCAACTTTTCAAGCAAAAGATGCAGACGAGCTCTACGAGCAAGCTTCTACTTTTGACTGGAACTCAATCATGAACGTTACACAGCATTTTGCAATAGATGCTGTCGTAAATTCCGAAGACTTCCGCGACTCGCGATATGCGACTTACAGGCTCAAAGATGCGATCGTAGATCAGTTCAAAACACGTTGTGCAGGAAGACGACCGTTCCCTGATACCCAAAACCCCGAAGTTCGTATTCACTTACATATTCGTGGACAAGAATGTGATCTCTTGCTAGATTCATCAGGCGAATCTTTACACAAAAGAGGGTATCGCGTCGCGCAGGATATAGCACCTCTCAACGAAGTACTCGCAGCTGGCATGATTCTTCATAGCGGCTGGAATGGCGAAGTTCCTTTTCTAGACCCTATGTGCGGTTCTGGAACGCTACTCATTGAAGCCGCACTAATAGCATATGGCATTGCACCTGGCTTGTTCCGTAAGCATTTCGCCTTTGAGTACTGGACAGATTTTGATGCTGATCTCATGGCAGAAATCTTTAACGATGACTCGCGCGAACGAGATAACGATGTCTTGATTTTAGGAACCGACATCTCGGGCAAAGCTCTCGAAACGGCAGAAGCAAATATCCGTTCGGCGGGACTAAACAAGTATATCAAACTCAAGAAAGAATCAGTTTTTGACTACCATCCACCTATGATACCTGGTATCGTAGTAACAAATCCGCCTTACGGCGAACGGCTGAAACAGTTTCAACTAGATCGTTTCTATACACAATTGGGTGACGTATTCAAGTCACGCTACGAGGGCTGGGATGTTTGGGTCTTGGCTGGCAACCGCACTGCAATGAAAAGTTTTGGTCTTCACCCTTCCCGTACAATTACACTTTTCAATGGTCCCATTGAATGTAAATTCCAACGTTTCTCCATGTACGCAGGAACTCTCAAAGGACGAACCGAAGCGCAAGAAAATAAATAATACCTATATGCTTTATCGTGTGCAACACATAAAACACGAATTGCACTTTACGCCCTAGATTTGTCTGACGGTAGGTATCCAACACTCAAATTTCATGTGCAATATTTCAATATTGCGGTATTTTAATTCTCAATTTTTAATTCCAAATTTCCCATGCAGGTCTTTTTGTTTTCCTTATACTTCCCGTATGCCGAGGTAAACGAAACCTTCATTGCAGAGGAAATGCGTTGTATAGCAGCAGATGCAAGTGTGAAGGTTACCCTTGTTCCTTTCAAACGCAAGGGGCAAGAAAAACGAATACTTCCACAATCGATAGATGTCGATACGCAAATAGTAGAGCGTGCAGAACAGTTCTCGGTAGGAGCGATCTTCTCTCTCCTTTTTAGAGGTGCTTTTTGGCACTTTGTTGTACATGATCTATTACGCATATTACTGCGTTTACATTTCCCTAAAAAGGTACTCTTTGCACGCTTTATTCGTACACTTTATATAGCAGACTACCTCGTAAGTAACTACCGTAACGGACGCATCGATGACAATTCGGTTTTGTATAGTTATTGGCTCGACGAAGCAATAGCTGGATTTTATTTGGCAGAACGTATAGAACCCCGTCTTCAAAAATGCCTAAAGGTTTCACGTGCTCATCGCTGGGATATCATAGAACCCATTGCGAACCTTCCCTTCCGAAAACGTTCGTTTAATGCCTTGGACAAAGTGATTGTTGCCAGCGAATTCGGTCGGCACGAGCTACTAGTCCTTTATCCTCAGCTCACGCCTATATGCGAATGGCAGCATCTCGGTGTTGCGGCAGTTTGCGCAGCGCGTACAGGCAAAATAATAGAAGGACGGAGAGAATTTGTAAGCTGTTCCACAGTAGTGCCTGTAAAGCGTGTAAAGCTTATTTACGAAAATATACGTGCTTACGCCCAAAGCCATCCACAACTACAAGTACATTGGATACACTTTGGTGACGGTACACTCATGGAAGAGTTACGACAAGCTGTGAAAATGCCTCCAACAAACTTACAGATCGAACTACCAGGAATGCAACCTAATGCAACAGTACGAAACTATTTAGCAAACGTAGAAGGCGCTATATTGGTTCATCTCAGTTTACACGAGGCTACCCCTATCGCCATTCAAGAAGCTATCTCCGCATCCATTCCAGTTCTTGCAACAGATGGCGGAGGAATCCGCGAGGCAATAGACAATAGCGTAGGTGCCTTGTTCCCTCTTGAGCTAGAACAATCTGATTTTGTAACACAAGCCGACCGAATATGGGCAGATTACTCGCACTATGCACAAGCCGCACGCCAACGCTTTGAGGCAGATTTTCAAAGCACTCAGAATTTTGCCAAGTTCTATAACCTGCTGCGTCAATGGCAGAGTGAAAAACTCACAGCAAAAACAGAGAAGTAGGTGTTCCCAATGCTGAAACAGAGTGCCGATCTTCTATCACATTGCGAACTTTGTTTTCATGCGTGCTCCACAAATCGGCTCTTAGGGCAAAAAGGTAAATGCCAACTAGATGCAGAGTTATATGTAGCTAGTGTATGCCGCCACTTAGGCGAAGAACCGCTACTAGGTGGCGAAGAAGGTGTTTGTAATGTATTTTTCAATCACTGCAATCTACAGTGTAAGTTCTGCCAAAACTGGCAAATTAGCACGAATACAACCGAACTCTCACAAGCAGTAGTAACTACTGAGAAGCTACTGGAACAAATTATTAGCGAACTCGAAGCAGGGTGTTCAGCTTTAGGTTTCGTCTCCCCTACGCCCTATGCACCTCACATTATAGAATGCGTAGCACAACTACACAAATTCGGATATTACCCTACGGTTATCTATAACACCAATGCTTTTGATACCCCAAAAACAATTGCCTTGCTCGAAGGTGTAGTCGATGTCTACCTGCCCGATTATAAATACGGAAACGAACTGCTAGGACAACGTTATTCGGGAATAAAAGAATATCCAGAACGGGCACTAACCTCCATCGCTGCCATGA
>CAUVMY010000212.1:0-3430 GCA_963552845.1 uncultured Bacteroidia bacterium | reverse complement strand
GCTTTACAACACGAGACGACTTCGTTGCACCAATTTCGGCAATGAGACGCAGGAGGTAAAGACCTGAAGTAAGATCGGTTGTTTCAATCACTACCTCGTTCCCATCCATATTGCCACTGCGTACCACAACACCTTGTGCATTCAATAACGCGTATCCCCCTCGTAATTCGTAATTCGTAACTCGTAATTGGTTATCGAACGGATTCGGATATACTTTCACATCGGCAAATAGAAGATCTGCTACATCACTCGAAACTTCTACTACAGTTACCGTTACAGTATATTCTTTACCCAAGGTTGGCTCTTTCACCATTACTTTGGTTTCGCCCTTTTGCTTAGCCGTTATTATGCCAGCTTCAACGGTACAGATGGTCGCATCTTCAACTGTCCACTCTAGCGTACTCGAATCGGCATCAGCAGGTTCCACCTTCAGGCGCACGTAGGCTGTATTACCCACTACAACCGTTAACGATGGGGTAAGAACTTCAAAACCTGTAAGTGGTTTCTTAGGATCTGGTACACTCGGCTGTGCAGGACTGGTTACAGTTATCTTGGCTGAGAATTTTTTCGTGGGGTCACTTCCCAACACACCATATACCATCACAGGCTCTGTTGTAGCCTTCAGACCCTTTATTTCAGCGTATCCGAACGTCTCAGTCGAAGTACGTATTGTAACTAACTCTGCCTTGTCTGAGCGATAATTTATCTGCAAATCATTCGCCGCCTCTGGAGTATAATGCAACTGCACTTGAATGGTTTTACCCTCTTCCACAGTGTATTCATTCTTAGCGAATGAGAGAGCGCCAGTTACTGAAACCAAAGCCTCGACTGTAATCTCGCATTCTGCCTTTATCGACGGCTTATTACGCAGGCTTACTATTAGTTTAGCCGTACCCGCCGCTTTCCCTGTTACGGTTTGCGTTAGATTATCAAAATCGATGGCATTATTCGTTACCGCCTCAACTCTCCATGCAAGCAGCTGATCAGTTGCATTCTCGGGAAGAGCCTGTGCTACAAAGGTATAGTTCGCCCCAATTCCTAGTTTCAACGATTTAATCAATGCAATGCCCGTTGTAACAACGCGTGGTAGAACTTTTACTTTACAAACAGCCTTAATGTTCGGATCATTTTTAAGCGAAACGGTTATTTCAGCATCGCCTGCTTGACGTGCAGTGAGTACCCCCTTATCGCTCACCTGTACTATCTCGTCATCATTGCTTTCCCAAATCACTTGTCGATCCGTTGCGTCCTCTGGCTCGTAGGATACCGCGAGTGTCTGTTTCTCATTGAGATTGAGTGTTACACTCACAGGAATAAAGATTTGTTGCGCTTTCTTCAAGCCTATTACTTTCACCTTGCACGTTTTCGTAATATTGCTTCCTCCGTTGGCAGTTCCTGTAACTGTCACCCAGTCTTCTGTAACCACCATACCAATCAGATCGCCAGTATGCGGATCTACTTGAATAACATCTGGTTGGCTAGATTCCCAAGTCACACTCTTATCTGACGCATTCTCGGGTTCTACACGATATTCCACTTTATAAGGTGCATTAAGTGAAATCTCAAACTCTTCTGGCTTGATTATTAGTTGTGTTACTGGTACATTTTTCACTATAACACGGCAAGCATCAAATGCTTCAGGATTGGCATACGCCGTAGCACGAACTGTAGTAGTACCTGCCTTTTTGCCTATAATCTTACCATCGCGCACTTCCACAATATCTGGGTTAGAAACATACCACTTTACATCCTTTTCCTGTGCATTAGCGGGCGATATGGTAACAGTTATTGGCAATTCTTCATTCACATTTAGCGTCATTTGGTTAGGCGAAAGCTTTAATGACTTCGGAAGTATGATCTCTTTAAGTAGAATGCGCAAGCGGCACTTAGAGGTATGACCACCATCTTCACTCGTAGCCGTAATAGTGGTTACTTTCCCCTCGCCTGCTTCTAATGCAGTAACCTCGCCTGTATGTTCGTCTATTGTTGCGTATTCGGAATCAGCTATCGTCCAAGTAACATTCTTATTTGTTGTATTACTTGGGGTAAACTTTGCTCGCAAAGTAGCGCTAGAACCCGCCTTAAGTGCAATTTCTTGCGGCTCTACCTCAATAGAGGTAGCATTGACTTCAATCACTTTTACAGGGATTTCTCTATCCACCCCCGATCCATCTAATGCCTTTACTCGAATTCTAGCCTCGCCGACACTTTTAGCCAATGCTTTACCAGTAGCATCTATCTCAATGATAGTTTCACCGCCAGATACTACCGACCACTCCAACTTCTGGTTGGTAGCATTAGCAGGATCCACTTTTATCTCTTTTGCAAACTCAAAGGTCTCATTTACAGGGATCTCGTAGGAGTCTTTAAGAGGAACGAGACCTGTTACGGAGATCACCACATCTACATAAACCTCGTCATAGACACGTTCAGCATCCGTACCAAACTGTGCTCGAATTACGCACTTGCCCACTTCTTTACCCACAATCTCACCATTTTCGTATACCGCAATGTTCTCGTCAGTGGTTGTCCATGTAATCAGCTCTGAACCTATAGCCGTAGGTTCTGCGGTAACCGTTATTGCCTTTCTCTTATCTTTATCAATCGTCAAACGATTCTCGGAGAGCTGAAGGCTCTTAGTAGCATCGCTCGCATCTTCAAACTGCCAACTTTTATCATTTGTCAGCGTATTACGCGCCGTCGTTACCTCTGGGATCTGACGGTATTTTATCCCAGTTGCCTTAACAACAATGTTGCTGGCATGCTCATCCTTGTTTGCTGCCCATCCTATTAGTGTTCGGTTGTAGACAGCTGCCCCCATGCCGCATCCTTGTAGCGTTATTTCTGCTGGGAGTGACAAGCTTTTTAACTTCCACTGTCCCAAATCGCAATTGAACTTTTTAGCATTGTAGAAGATCTCGGACATGTTTTGCACCTTACTTACATCCCAACCCGAAATGTCAGCATTAAAAGCGCGAGCCTCTCTAAACATACGAGACATATTCGTAACATTCGACACATCCCACTGACTCAGATCAGACTCAAATACAATGGCGTTACTAAACATGTTCGCCATATTTTCGGCGCTACTGACATCCCACTTGCTCAGATCGCTCGTAAACTTTTTACAGTTATAGAACATTGCATAGAAATTCTTGCAATTCCCTACTTTCCACTTACTCAAATCGCTCGTAAATTTTTCGCAATTCAGGAACGCACTCCCCATATCGGTCACGTTATCTACGACCCAGTCTTTCAAATCGCCTTTCTCGAGTTTTCGACAATCCGTGAACATCGAATTCATCTTCTGTAATGCGGGCATGCGCCAAGCAGAGAGGTCTATATTAAACTCATCGCAGTCGGAAAACATTCCACTAGCATCTACCAAATTGGGCAGCATCCACTTTCCTAACTCATCGTTACCACCGTT
>CAUVMY010000211.1:0-3433 GCA_963552845.1 uncultured Bacteroidia bacterium | reverse complement strand
GGATACTTGCACACGCACTACATCACCAGGTACAACGCCTTCAACAAACAAAACGCGGTCTAGTGCGTATGCTATTGCTTTCCCCTCTGCTGCCAGTCGCTCAATGCGGACTGTGAGTTCGGGCAACATGCCGCGTCTTGCCATCCCTTATTACCTGCTTTCCCCTATATGCCGCAAAGATAGTTCCGATTTTACGATCGGTACTATCTGTGTAAGCGAGATGGCGCGGGAGTTGAAGTGTTACTTGAAGGAAACAAACGGTATTCTCCTATCGTGCTATGCACCTAGGCTCTGCACTTCTTGGAGTGTAGCTTGCTCCCATTGTTACTTAAATATTCTCATATAGGAATTCGCCAAATTCAGAGCGAATAACGACCTGCGGAAAAGGAGCTGTAGACTCTTCGCAGTAGCCTATAATCTGAGCGTCTATATTGTATTTTCGTGCGCACGCTATCGCCGTTGCAGCGTCTTTCTGATCGAGATAAATCTCCATGCGATGCCCCATATTGAAGACCTGATACATCTCAGACCAATCTGTGCCCGATTCGCGTTGTATCAATTTGAAAAGAATGGGGACTGTGAACATGTTATCCTTTACAATACGAAGGCGTTCTGCAAAACGTAAGACTTTGGTTTGCGCACCCCCTGAACAATGAATGAGCCCATGAATACGCTCCACGCCGAGTTCCTCTAGCATATCGCGAATAACAGGTGCATAAGTTCGTGTAGGACTCAGGACGAGCTTGCCAGCATCTAGTGGCACTCCTTCAACGGCATCTGTTAACCCCAGATTTCCCGAATAGGAGAGAGAGGGATCTATGCCGTTATCGTAGCTTTCGGGGTACTTTTCTCCGATTTTCTTAGCAAAGACGTCGTGGCGTGCAGAGGTAAGCCCGTTGCTCCCCATTCCGCCATTGTATTCATTTTCGTAGGACGCTTGTCCGTAGGAACATAAACCGACAATGACGTCTCCTGCTTTTATCCCCTCATTCGTAACAATAGCTTTTCTCTTAGCGAAAGCAGTTACCGTGCTATCTACAATTACCGTACGAACCAAATCGCCAACATCGGCAGTCTCGCCGCCTGAGAGGACAATGTTTATACCGAGTCCTCGCATTTTTTCGCAGAACCCTTCTGTGCCTTCAATAAGGGCACGTACCACCTCGCCTGGGATCAGACGTTTGTTGCGCCCAATGGTAGATGAAAGCAGTATATTGTTCGTAATACCCACACACAGGAGATCATCCAGATTCATAACGATGGCATCCTGCGCAATGCCTCGCCAAACGGAAAGGTCGCCAGTTTCGCGCCAGTAGGCATACGCCAAGCTCGATTTTGTGCCCGCTCCGTCTGCGTGCATTACCAGACACGAATCGGGTGCTCCCGTCAATAGGTCGGGTAACACTTTGCAAAAAGCGCTTGGGAAGAGACCTGGAGACAATTGTGCAATAGCCGCATGAACATCCTCTTTGGTAGAAGAAACCCCACGCCGCATGTACCGATCTGACTGATTGAAACTCATTGCTTATTCAAAAACTTATCAAAAAGATGTTCTTTTTTTTTATTTTTCCATCCCGCTTCTTCAGCCGATTCTACAATCCAGAGAGAGAAATCTGCCTCCTTCTTATTGTCGACAAACTGGAGTGCAAAGTCAGCCTCTTCGCGTGTAGGTACTTGTAAGACCGTTCCTATACCTTTCAGTTCAGAGACATCGTATACAAAATAGGCATTGAAATCAGCGTTTTTTGGTTTTTCGGCCGCCCAAACTTTTAGATCTGGTGTTTCATCTTCTTCGCATTGATAGAATTTCTGTGCTCGCACACTCAGCGTGCAAAGCAGAGTAAAGAGCACGATGCATACAGATGGAATGGAAATGGGCATTGTGTTGGGTGTGGTTGATAAAAAACACAAAGGTTTATTTCCCCACGTAATCGTTACTTATTACTCGGAATTGTGTACGTCTATTGGCTTGCCAAGCTGCTTCTTTTTGCTCGTCATCAGCAAGGGTACTGATGAAAGCTTCGTCTAGCAGTTGCCCTAGTGGTAGAAAATCGTACTGTTCGTGCAGACTTGGAGTTACTACAAATGGTTCTGATTGGGCATAACCTTTGGCGCGAAGACGTGCAGGCGGGATACCGTGCTCTATCAAATAATTAACAACAGCTTGTGCTCGTTTCTGCGATAACTCCAAGTTGTACTCTTTAGAGCCTCGTGCATCGGTATGAGCTCCCATTTCAACGATAATCGTCGGATTGTCGTTCAGAATTTCGATCATATTATTGAGCGAGTTCATTGATTCAGGGCGAAGCTCCCAGTTGTTAAAGTCGTAAAAGATGTTGGGAAGTACAATCGGTTTTGCAACAGAATTCATTGAGAGTTCAACGGAAAGATCTTCACTCATAGAGCGTCCCTTTGTAGAGGTCTTCAATTTTCCATTTAGATATCCTTTGTCTGACGTAATTGCCACGTAATCGGTATTGGGCTTAAGTATGAACTTGAAGCGTCCTTCTTCGTTAGTTTCAGTATTCTGTATACTTCCATCGCTCCCCACTAGGCGTACTTTTGCTTTGCGGAGAGGCATATTATCCTTTTCGTCCTTAACAAGTCCCAAAAGGTTAAACTCTAGTGGGGGGAGGTAGAACCAATAGATATCATCGCCGCCGCGTCCGCCTGCGCGACGTGAGGTAAAGAACCCTTCTTCGCGCTCTTTCTGAATTGTAATCCCGAAATCGTCATCCGACGAATTGATAGGGTAGCGCATATTCTCTACCTGAGGTTCTCCTTTCTCATTCTTTGCGACACGGAATAGATCTAATCCGCCCATTCCTGGCCATCCGTTTGAAGAAAAATACAACGTTCCATCGGAATGCACGTAGGGAAACATTTCATCGCCTTCCGTGTTATAAGTTCCTCCGAGGTTGATGGGTTCGCCCCACGAATCGCCTGTACTAGTTCGTGTAACCTTCCAGAGATCCATACCTCCGAAACCGCCAGGTAAGTCGCTTGCAAAATAAAGCGTAAGCCCATCTGGAGCAATAGCAGGATGAGCGACTACGATAGAATCTGCTGCAATGTTAAGTAGGACAGGGTTGTCCCATCCTTCTCCCGTCATAGAGGCTTCGTAGATCTGACAACCTAATTTTCCTTTTTTTCCAGCCACACAACGTGTGTAGTACATTTTCGTGAAGTCTTGTGTAAAGTTCGGAGTTCCTTCTTCTTCGGAGGTATTGATGTTCCCTTCTAAAGCTTTGGGTTTGCTCCAACGTCCTTCGCTGTTGCTTGTTGCAATGAATAAGTCAGTAAATTTCTCTCCTGTAGCAGCGTGTTTATTCCGCCCGAGTGCAACATCTCGCGAACTTGTCAAAACCACAGTCCGATAGTCAGGGGAAGCGTAGGCTGGGCTAAAATCGTTGTATTTTGAATCGAAAACCGA
>CAUVMY010000210.1:0-3445 GCA_963552845.1 uncultured Bacteroidia bacterium | reverse complement strand
CCAAGGTGATGGGAGTAAAGCTCTTTTCTACTATAGTGCAGAGCAACGAGTTGATTTCCGAGAACTAGTTCGCGTTTTTGCCAGTGAATTTAAAGTGCGCATCGAGATGCGACAGATCGGACCACGACAGGAAGCTGCACGCATAGGGGGGATTGGGAGCTGTGGGCGAGAGGTTTGTTGCGGTGCTTGGCTTCGAAAATTTGCCTCGGTTACTACGAGTACTATTAAACTACAGGATCTTACTCCTAATCCTCAAAAACAAGCAGGGCAGTGTGGTAAACTCAAATGTTGTCTCAATTTTGAGATAGATGTTTACGAGGAAGCAAAGCGCAAAATGCCTCGCGTAAAGGCACCTCTTCAATTTGAGGACGGAGTCCTCTACCATGTAAAGAACGATTTGTTTCGCGATTGCATGTACTTTTCCACCTCGCCAAAGAGTATTGAGCATTTAATAATGCTGACTTGTGCACAGGTGGAACAGATATTGGAGCTTAACCATTCGGGGCGGAAAGGCGAGTCTCTTTTAGCGTATAGAGGCAACGAAGAACAAGAGGTTGCGAGCACACAGCTTGGTTATGGCAATGTGATTGAGGAAGAAAGCCTTACACGCTTCGATAAGGCAAAGAAAAAGTCAAGTAAAAATAAGAACCGCGCAAAACAACAAAAACAGCGTGATGCAGCTGTCAATGCCGAAACCTCGAATAAAGATTCAACACCCGCTTTAGTTGAGACTTCTCCCTCTGAACCTTCACACAGCGAGAAGCTGCTTGTCTCAAAACCAAAGACTGTACATCAGAAGAATGAAACGGGGAGCGCATCTATCGGTTCACAAACTCTGTTGCAATCTGGTTCTAGCCAGCAACAAGCACAAAAAAATAGGCAGCAACAGAATCGTAACAATGGACAGCAGCGTTACGGACAACGACAGCCGCAACCTCACCAACAGTCCCATAAACAGCGAAATGCAGCTGCTCTGTCTCGTGCAGAACAGCCCCGTATCTTACAGCAAACAAGTTCTGAAACACCTACGGCTACTAATAATAAGGCACACAATCATACAGACAATGGAAATACAAAGAACAAAGCATAGTTTCCATTGTCTATTCTTCGGTCTCTTTTTCTCCTTCTTTTTCATTTCCTGCAACAGTGGCATCGAATACTCTGCCGACACTGTCTTGCCCGTGGATGGATGGAATAAAGATTCTGTGTTGGTTTACGATTACTCCAACACCGATACGTTGTCGCGACACGATCTCTACTTCTACATCCGCCACACAACCCAATACCCGCATGCGAATATCTACCTTTTTGGAGAGATCCGATCTCCTGCAGGAAATAAGAGCTATGACACTGTCTATTTTATGCTTGCATCCCCTCCAGGGGAATGGTATGGACGCGGTTTCACAACCTCAAAACAGCTCTTACTTCCCTATCACAACGACTTTCGGTTTCTACAATTAGGCAACTACACTTTTCGTATTCGCCACGGCATGCGTTATGATCTTCTTGAGGGAGTAGAAGATATGGGGTTGCAAGTATACCAGCACCTTGAGAGCAAGAATGGCAAAGAATAAATTGACGCGATTTCGCGAAAACCTCTCCTTTCCCTACCTGCATCAACCTACATTTGATTCTGTTTGGCACGCTCCCTACAAATTACAGGGGCAATGGGCTAGATGTCAATTCTCTAATCAAAACCCAATAACATTAGAGCTCGGTTGCGGGCGGGGCGAGTACACAGTAGCCATGGCAGAAGCAACGCCTGAGCAAAATTACATTGGCATGGACATAAAGGGTGCGCGCTTATGGGTGGGAGCCTGTGCTGTCAGAGAGCTTAGGCTTACGAACGTTGCGTTTGTACGTGCTCGCATCGAAACACTTATCTCCTTTTTTGCCCCAAAGGAAATCTCTCATTTGTGGTTGACTTTTCCTGATCCCCAACTGAAGGAACGACGTGCCAAAAAACGCCTCACCAGCGAACGATTTTTAGAGCTTTATTCTCGCATCCTTGCACCAACGGGCGTTATACATCTTAAAACCGACAGTCTTGAACTATACGATTTTACACTTAACGAGGTAGCTGCAATAGGGGGAAAAATACTCCATGCTGCTGATAATATTGACAACATACTAGAACAATTTCCGTTATTAAGAATTAGTACATACTACGAACGTTATTTCCGCGAGCGAGGGAAGACGATATGTTATTTGGAGTTTACTCTACCAAGCTCTTGGGGGGCAAATAACGCGAGCAATGTGTTGCAGACGCCCTGTGAATTTTGGTTGGACACAGGGCATAAAGAAGTTCTAGAGGAGGAATAGATGCTGCGGGTTCTGATTGTATTGCCTACATACAATGAGCGTGAGAATATCGCGCCAATGCTAGAAGCCCTGCTCGCGCTTCCCGATCAGGTTGATGTGCTAGTAGTAGATGATAATTCGCCTGATGGCACTTGGCGATACGTGGCGCAATACATGGATTCGCATCCTGAAGGAAGAGTTAATCTTTTGCATCGGGCTGGTAAGCAGGGTTTACGTTCTGCCTATTTGGCTGGGTTTCAGTGGGGGTTAGAACGCAAATACGATTATCTCTGCGAAATAGATTGCGATTTCTCCCACAACCCTGAAGATGTAACTCGTTTGCTTTCAGCTTGCGAGGAACAGCAGGCTGACCTTGCGATCGGTTCGCGCTATGTAAGCGGCGTGAACGTGGTAAACTGGCCTATGGGGCGCATTATCATGAGCTATTGTGCTTCGGTCTATGTGCGTTGCATTAGTGGGATGCCAGTACGGGATGCCACAGCGGGCTTTGTTTGCTATCGTGGCACTGCATTAGCTCGCCTACTTCGTCACCCTATACGAATGAAAGGCTACGGTTTTCAGATTGAGATGAAGTATATAGCATACCGAATGGGGCTGAAAATTGTGGAAGTACCTATCATATTCACAGATCGGAAACGAGGGACATCTAAAATGTCGGGGGGCATTTTTTCTGAAGCGCTGTGTGGCGTAATACGCATGCGATTTGGCTTCAGGAAAAACATTAAAGACGAATCTTAGAACCTAGCTGTCTGGTTTATAGCACGTCGTAAAATAGAGGAAACAATAATGGCGCAAAGTTGCAAACATCGGTTACCTTTAGTCATTCGTGATGTACGAATTGTGAATGAAGGAAAAATAACTGAGGGAGCGCTTCTAATCGATGCTGCGGGGCGTATAGCGCAAGTTTCAACAGGGACGCTGAGCCTTGACCCGAAGCAACGTTATAGCCTTATGGATGCGCAAGGACAGTACCTGTTACCAGGCGTAATAGATACGCACGTCCACTTCCGAGATCCAGGTTTTACACATAAAGGGGATATTACCAGCGAATCGCGCGCAGCAGTAGCAGGAGGCGTTACCAGCTTCTGCGATATGCCCAATACAAAACCTCCGACGACTACAA
>CAUVMY010000209.1:0-3465 GCA_963552845.1 uncultured Bacteroidia bacterium | reverse complement strand
GTGAAGGGCGACTATACGCTTTACCCGTCAGATTTCCCGAACCTCGTACCCCATCTCGCGGTCAAAGAGGGCGATGTGGTGTGTGCAGGTACAACCCTATTTACCGACAAAAAGGATGAGCGCATTCGTGTTGCCTCGCCCGTGAGTGGAGAGGTGATCGCAATTGAGCGTGGGGAACGTCGGCATATTGATCGCATCGTGGTGCGTTGTACATCCGACAAATTGGAATATGTGGATTTCGGTTCGAAGGTTGCAGCTTCGGCTTCGCGCGAAGAGTTGGTGCAGTTGCTCCTTGAAGGCGGTGTGTGGCCTTTTATTCGTCAGCGCCCATTCAATATTATTGCTTCGCCTGACGTAGTGCCTCGTGATATTTTTATTTCTGCCTTTGATACTGCTCCGTTAGCGCCCGATTTAGATTTTGCGATTAAGGACGACGGTGCAAGTTTTCAGGCGGGGGTCGATGTTCTTGCTCGTCTCACTTCTGGTAAGGTGCACATTGGAGTAAATGTTAATTATCCCGCCAATCAGGCTTATACGAACGCTAGAGCAGAGCTGCATAAGTTCTCTGGACCGCACCCAGTTGGCAACGTAGGAGTACAGTTGCACCATGTAGCGCCAATAGCCAAAGGCGAAGTGGTCTGGACAATTAACCCGTTAGATGTGGTTTTTATTGGTCGCTTGGTTACCACGGGGCATTATGATGTACGTCGTATAGTAGCTGTTGCGGGAAGCGAGGTGCTCAAGCCGCGTTATTATACAGCCATGGTGGGGACTGCACTATCAGCACTTCTGCACGATCAGCTGGCGAAAGATGCGCACGTTCGCATTATTAGCGGTAATGTGCTGACAGGAACGCGCGAAACGGCAGATGGCGCTTTGCACTACTACGATACGATGGTAACGGTTATTCCCGAAGGCGATCATCATGAATTTGTAGGTTGGGCAATGCCTGGCTTCAAAAAATACAGTGCAAGTCGTTTATTCCCAGCCTTTTTGTTCCCAAATCGGGAGTATGCGCTTGATACGAATTTGCATGGTGGTGAGCGTGCATTTGTGGTGAGTGGGCAGTACGAACGTGTATTTCCGATGCGGATTTACCCTGTAAATCTCTTAAAGGCTATAATGGCTAAGAACATTGAACAGATGGAAGATCTCGGGATTTATGAGGTGGCAGAAGAGGATTTTGCTCTCTGCGAATTTGTTTGTACGTCGAAAATTGACTCTCAACGCCTCGTACGCGAAGGAATGGATCTCATGCTCCGAGAGCTATAAATCGTTTTTAGATACTCGTAACGAAAGAATGCAATAGAACCATGGGTTTGCGCAATTTTTTAGATAGAATTAAGCCTCAGTTTTCCGCTGGCGGTCGGTATTCCAAGCTCCACTCTACTTTCGATGCCTTCGAGACGTTTCTCTACACGCCTGCGACGGTAACGCGTTCTGGAGCACATATTCGCGATGCTGTGGATATGAAGCGTACCATGATAGCGGTTGTCGTTGCTCTGTTGCCCGCTCTTATATTCGGGATGTACAATGTGGGGTTACAGCACGTTTTGATGCGTGGTGGCACAGACACGAGCTTTTGGCCTCTGTTTGGGTTTGGTTTCCTCTCGATGCTCCCTACCATAATTGTTAGTTATGTGGTCGGGTTAGGAATAGAGTTTGCTGTGGCGCAGGTGCGAGGGCACGAGGTAAACGAAGGTTTTTTGGTGACTGGTCTGCTCATTCCCATGGTGCTGCCTATCGGTGTCCCGCTCTGGATGGTTGCTTTGGCAACAGCCTTCGCTGTAGTATTTGGTAAGGAAGTTTTCGGGGGAACAGGAATGAATATCTTTAACCCTGCTCTTTTGGCTCGTGCTTTCTTATTTTTTGCTTTCCCAAAAAGTATGTCGGGGGACGATGTTTGGGTAGCTGGTTACGGGGCTTACCCCGCTGTGGACGGCTTTAGTGGCGCAACCCCATTGTCTCTCTCGGCAGCAGGGCTGACGGAGCATCTTCCTAGCTTCTCCGATATGTTCATGGGTTTTATACCTGGTTCAGTAGGTGAAACATCAACATTGTTGATTCTGATAGGTGGGCTTTTATTGTTATTGACAGGTGTTGCAAGTTGGCGTGTGATGTTGTCAGTATTTGCGGGCGGTTATCTGATGGGGCTACTCTTCAATGCTATCGGAGCCAATGCCTATATGTTGCTGCCTGCCCATTACCATTTAGTAATGGGAGGCTTTGCATTTGGTGCCGTGTTTATGGCCACTGACCCCGTTTCAAGTGCGCAGACACGGTCTGGAAAGTTTATCTATGGCCTGTTAATTGGGATGCTGATTGTAGTAGTTCGGGTTCTGAACCCTGCTTACCCCGAGGGTACTATGCTCGTCATTCTGCTCATGAATGCTTTTGCGCCACTCATAGACTACTGTGTTGTACAACGGAATGTAAACTGGCGTCGTGCTCGAGCCTTGCAAGTTGCAAAGGCACTGGAAGCTAAGGCTGAAGCAAAATAGGGAGGGGTATAAAGAGATGAAACGCGACAGTAATAGCTACATCTTTCTTTATTCGATTGTTATGGTCGTTGTCGTTGCCGTTCTATTGGCTCTCGTATCCTCGGGATTGAAGCCTGCACAGCAAGAGAACGTCAAGATGGAAAAGAGGATAGATATTCTCAAATCTATTGGACTGGGCGAGGCGCTCGACGGAGCAGGACAAGAAGCCGTGAGGGAGGCTTATGCTAAGTATATTAAGCAAGAATTGGTAGTGGGGAGCGATGGGAGACCTGTAGAGGGCGTACATGCCTTTGATCTGGATTTACGTAGCGAGTTAGTAAAACCTGCCGACAGCCGACAATTGCCCATTTTTGTGGCTACATTAGACGATGGATCCGTGAAATACATCTTCCCCTTGGCTGGACAAGGGTTGTGGGGACAGATTTGGGGTTATCTCTCTGTAAATGCTGATATGAATACGGTTTACGGTACATCGTTTGGGCATAAGAGTGAGACACCAGGCTTGGGGGCAGATATAGCTACAGCAGGCTTTCAGAAGCGTTTCAAAGGGAAAAAACTTTTTGAAGGTGCTGAATTTGTGTCAGTGGCTGTGAAAAAGTCGGGAAATACTGCCGACAATCCGCATGCAATAGATGCAATTTCGGGAGCTACTTTAACTAGCGACGGGGTTACAAATATGTTATTGCACAGCTTGTCTGCGTATCGTTCGTTCATGGAATCGAAGAAGAAGGAGGGCGCTCGTAATGAGTAAGGAAGGCTTTTTTTCAAAAGCGAATCGCGCACTATTGGTAGAACCGCTGAGTCTGCGCAATCCCGTCACGGTGCTGATCTTGGGGATCTGCTCCTCTTTGGCGGTCACAGTAAAACTGAAGCCCGCGATCGTGATGGGCTTATCGGTTACCGTGGTTACGGCTATCTCTAACTTGGTACTTTCGTTGCTCCGAAATGGAATACCGAATCGTAT
>CAUVMY010000208.1:0-3495 GCA_963552845.1 uncultured Bacteroidia bacterium | reverse complement strand
TTCTGAGTCTGTTTCGGACTGAAAGGCGTAGCCATACGCTTCAAGGCGCTGTTTAAGTGCAGCGTAGTTCTCGATAATGCCATTGTGTACAAGCACAAATTCCCCATGCATTGAGACATGGGGATGCGCATTTATATCGTTCGGTTCTCCGTGTGTAGCCCAACGTGTATGCCCTATGCCTATACGCCCTTCGATATGAGCGTTTCCGATGTGCGCGACAAGGTTATCTACATCCCCCTTATACTTGTAAAGGTGGGTACTTTGTCCTGAAACGCACACCCCCGCAGAGTCATAGCCCCGGTACTCTAGTTTTCGCAAGCCATCAATTATGATAGGGTAAGCATCCTTCTTGCCAATGTAACCCAAGATACCACACATCTGAGAATACTTTAATTCTAATACCCTGTATAAGAAATGACGAGCTGCATAGGCATTGTACTTGACTTACCGTTGCTCAGCACTGCACGTCCAAAACCAAAATACTTCGTATCGCCCAATAGATAAATCTTATTCTCGGGAAGCTGATTTGCGAGAAGTGCCTGAATAGTGTACGTCAGGTTTAGAGAGTAATACTTAGCTTGTCGGTTGTAATAGCCGTCATATACTGCCTTACCACGATCGGCATCTGGCGAAGGGAGATAACCGTCTCCACTTTTTACCACCGTGTACAGACGACTTATTAGCGTATCAGAGAGCGGGGCATTCTCCGTAGCCAGAGGTATACGCAACTCGGCGCGCATTACAGCAGTCGGGAGCGAGTCGCGCCACTGTTCGTAAACTTTAGTGAGATCAATGACGGTACGTATATCGCCTGCAGATTCTACGTAGGAATGTTGTTCGGCATCTTGCTCGCTATGCGATTTTGCAAGCGAGTTCGCCAATGTAGAACCTTGCAGACTGCGTTCAATCCCTAAGAAACGTTTTTGCTGTTTTTGTACTAATCCCAAACGGAGACTACGTGTTGTGTCATTTACTTTCCAGTAAAAAAACAACCCCGTGTTCTGATCTGTCAGGTTAAACTTCAACATTGCCCCCTTGTTGGAAGAGGAGAACTTACGGTGTGCATCTATGCGGAAACCGTGGCTATAGTTCAACCACTCAGAGTATCCTGTTAAGTGTTTCTTTCCTTCATCGAGGAATGTACGAGCCCATGAAACTTTATCGAGCGGAATGCGTACCCATTGCTTATTTTTCGGCACAACCTCTACGCTCGCCAGTGTAGTGAATTCTTTGTTTGCTGTCGCTTTATGGGCCGTATCGCTTAACTCAATCGCATTTTTTAGTTGCGAAAAAGTAAGTATCAGAGGTTCGTCCTGATAAGTTTCTTCAATACGGAAGCCAAAAAAGACCGAATCGAAGGTCACCTTCCCAGCCTCATAGTATTTCCAGTACAACGAGTTGGGTAGTAACTGCGAAAGCAAGTAGGTGCGTTTCCTGCCAAAGAGAGGGTCATAAATTTCTCCGATATTCGCTTGCGACACGCCAGAACGAGCAGAGATTTCCACAGTATCTGTCCAAGTCTCAAATTGAGATGTTGTGTATTCGTGGATCTTCAATTTCTCATCCTCAGGTACAAAAGCACCTCCCCATGTATCGCGATCCCGCTGACAACTCGTGAAAGCAATGGAGAGCAGCACCACTAAAATTAAGGATGCGTAGAAACTAGACTTTAGCTTGCTCATGGGCAAATATTTTCTCGTAAACGGTCTCTATAGGCTCAGTAGTGCGGAGTTCATGCACTTGCTTTCCTTGTTCTTGAGCATAAGTCAATAACTGCGGGTCAACCTCCATGTCTCCGACTAAGACTGCGTCAGAATAACGAATTGCGAGTTCAGAAAGTACGCGGTGTGTACCGTCTGCGAGCTGTGTAACCTCTTCTTCTGGTAATTTCAAGGCAGTAGCTGATTCTTTAAGCGATACACCTACTAGTTCGTCAAGGTTATCTTCGTACAACGAGGTCACAATTTTAACCTTCGAGAACAGAGGGTCGTGTTTGTAGGCAAGCCGTACCATAGGCGGAACGTATGAAGCGAACCAGCCATTGCAATGGATGAGGTCGGGCATCCAACGTAACTTCTTGATAGTTTCAAGTACGCCTTTGGCAAAGAAAACACCGCGCCGATCGTTGTCGGTATAGGGCATATCGGTTTCGTCATGCAAGATACCGTGACGCGTAGAAAAGAACTCTAGATTATCAATAAAATAGACCTGTAGGCGTGTACCTTGTATAGAAGCCACCTTAATAATAAGCGTATAGTCTTCCTTGGCAATCATCAGGTTAAGACCTGAAAGACGGTGCACGTCATGGAGCTGATTGCGCCGTTCGTTGATAATGCCATATTTGGGTATAAATGTCCGCACTTCAGCGCCTCGTTCTAGAGCAGCTCTCGGCAGATTTCCGCCCTGTTGCGCTAGGTGACTACCAACAATATAAGGTTCAACTTCTTGGTTTACGTAGAGGATCTTCTTACCTTTCATTCCTTAAAATTGCTTGACTGACCTAAGCTTTTTTAGAAAAAAGCCACCGTGCAAAGGTAGCTAAAATAGTTCGCGAGGGTGGGAAATGAAAATCCGTTGTACGCGGAGCATCTTCAGATTCTTAAGATTAGTGCATTGAAAAATCAAGACACATTGAATACATATTAAAAAGAACAACAGCAATTAAAATATTTACAGAAGATGTTGAATATCAATTGTGTGTAGTTACCACTATACGTATTCCCATACCTTGTTTCTATTTTGCACAAACAACGCAGTACCACGCCAAAACAATATATATTCCAACGCATCAGGACGTACTGAGCAGCAACATAAAGGAGGCTATTGTATGGTGAAATTTATTTGATTTATTGATTTGTATTAATTTATTACCGTAAATGTTGAATATGTAAGGTGTGTCAAACAAAAATAGAGTTTTAATACATCCCAGTGGATGAAAAAATCACCGAAAATACGCATCATCACTATGTTTGCACAGAACTATTTTCATACGGCGTTGAATACTCTCGTTAATTTTTCGAAAATCTCCATATTTCTTATGTGCATTGCGTAAAACGCTCATTACAAATAATATTGAATATCAACCTTATTCCCAATCTCTTGCGCTGTTCTCTTTTCTGCTCTCTGCGAGCATCTGCATATCGTTCGCTACGGTCTGCCCCGTTGTCGTAAGAAAATCGCCTGTAATTGCTGCGTTGATGCCTATGTAAATCGCTTTGCGTTGCCCAGCTTCTGAGAGCTGCATTCTTCCCCCCGAAAAACGCAGATAGGCACGTGGGTTCACTAAACGAAAGAGTGCGATAGTTGTCAAGATCTCTTCCTCTGTGAGCGGACATGCATGTTCGAGAGGTGTGCCGACTATGGGTTGTAGAAAATTGATAGGAATGCTGAGTGAGCCCATCGAACGAAGGTAGAATGCAAATTCGATGCGTTGTGCTTGCGTTTCCCCCATTCCTATTATCCCACCACAACATATTTGCATGCCCACCCGCCGCG
>CAUVMY010000207.1:0-3497 GCA_963552845.1 uncultured Bacteroidia bacterium | reverse complement strand
AGATGGTGGTGCTGAGACTGTGGAAGAGTATGATTTTAGCGCACAACCCTTGGCAAAATACTCGGGCGAGCGGAAAATAACTCTAGCAACAAAAGCAAATTTCTCTGCTCTTGGCAAGCACAGTGTGAAGGTACGAATCGAAGAACTCCCCACCGTTGTAAATGACAAGAACAACGAACGGGAAGCCCTCGTATGGTGTAGTATACCGTCTGCAGACGGCTTCTATGCGTTACATTCGCAATCGAATACTCCCGAATTTAAGGGCGAATATCTCGACCTGAGTGCCGTGGGTAACCGTATAAACGTTGCCTACGATTTTACTCTCGAATTCTGGGTAAATCTGGATCATCCGCAACAAGGACAACTCTTCTCAGCCGAGCAGTTTACGGTCTTCACTTTGTACCAGATGTCTGAACAATATCCAGACAATGCGTTGGCATTTGTACTTGGAGCGGGACAGCATTCGCTACTTGCCTATACGAAAGAGAATAGCTTCCTTCCCAAGCAATGGAATCATGTTGCTATCGTAGTGTCTGATGTAGATGCAACTGCGCCATCGTCGAAACTAGAAGTTTATATCAATGGACAAAAGACTCCATTGACGCGCGAGGGTGCTGGCGCTCCTACACTGCGCAGTTTACGTTTTGTAAATCGTCTTAACGGGCAACTCGACGGGTTACGAGTTTGGAATAAAGCACGTAGCAGTGCAGAGATTGCGGCAAATCAGTTCGTTAGTTTGCGCAAGAATAATGGCGAACTTCCAGATGGTTTGGAAGCCGAGTTCTTGTTTGATGAGGGTAATGGCAATGCGGCTACCTTCTCAGGTGCGGATCATGCTTCCATCGGTATAAGAGATACCGAACGTTTCTACACGTCTAACGCTAACACTGTGTGGAAGGAGAATAAGCAACTCTTTGATCCTTTGCGCGATTGCCGATTTACACAACAAGCTAACATTGAAAAGACGGGAGTTGAGAACCACTATCGTGTAGCCTTCATTAAGGGGTCGGCTAAAATGCAAAGTGTAAAACTACGTTCGTCGTGGCCTAATGTGGTATTCTCTTACGAACAAACGCCTGGGAATTGGCAACCCGTAACAGCTACGACAACGTTAGACTTTAATACGCCTGTAAAACTTAAAGCCACACTAACGCTGTTTGGTAAAGCTCTGGAACAAGTAGTATCCTACGAATGGACAGAAGACAAATCGAATGCCAACCAGATTACCAAAATAACGCTATCAAAGGCGCAAAATGCGGGGCTAAATAATGATTTGGTGTTCACGGACGTTAAGGAGACTCAAGTAATAGAAATTCCCCGCGGCGAGACGCTTGCAAAGCCTGAAGAGGTGAAGTTGAAAATTGCAATCGATGAGGGGGCTAAGCTCCGTTTCAAGGGAGCTGAGGTTACAACAGAGGAAATTACTGTAGACTTGCGTACTCCAATTTCGTTTGTGGTAATTGCTGAGAATGGCTACGACACGCGTCTGTACACGCTGCGTCTTGCCATGGAACAATCCATTGTTTGGAATTTAGCGACAACAGAATACACATACGGTGATGCTCCCATTGCTCACCAAGCTATGGCAGACGGAGGCGTGGTGACTTTCGAATCTACCGACCCGTCGGTAGTGAGTGTAGCTGGTGCGAACATCGTCTTCTCCAAACCAGGTAGTGCTACGCTCACGCCTATTCAAAACGGTGGTGGGCTTTACAAGGCAGTGCGAGGCGAAAGCAAGTTATTTACTGTGAAAAAACATGCAGCTAAATGCTTCCCCAATGTGTCGCCTGCAAACTATGCAGAGCCTATAGCGTGGAGTTTCCGCTATGAAGGTTTGGTTGAGGAGACGGATGCTCTTGCATTTGCCTCACCGCTTTCGTATTACGAAATTCGGAATGCAAACGGAGATTTGGTAGAAGCCGATGCAAAGTTTACAATTGGGCACTATACGCTAACTCCGAAAACAAATAGCAAGTTCGGCAATGCGTACTACGATGTAGCGCTTCAAGCGGGTGCATTTGATGTGGTGCAGGGTAAGCAGATTGATGTGACGATTGCAGTGACGAATGAACAGAGCGAAGCTGTTGCGAATGCCGTCATTAAAATTGTAAACAAAGTCTACAAGACAGATGCTACTGGTGCGGTAACGCTTCCGTTGCCCGAGGGCGAGAAGTTTAGTTACTCAGTAGCATGTGTAGGTTATTCGCAATACACGGGCGAACTGCTTGTAAGGGCAAACAGTCCACGCATTTCTGTTGTGCTAAGGAAGGCGACAATTACGCTTACTTATAAAGTAGGTGGCGCAAATGAAGGGGCTATTGTAGGCAATAGCAAACAGCACCTTGCGAAGGGTGAGAATGCGCTTCCCGTAGCGGCAGTTGCAAGAGAAGGGTACGTTTTTGTGAAGTGGAGCGACGGAATATTAGACAATCCGCGTACGGATGGTAATGTCCAAGCCGATGCAGAATACACGGCACAATTCCGCAAACGAGGCTATACGGTAGAGTATGACCTAAGTGAAGGTGGTCGTTGGAAGAGTGGCGATGCTATACAGGAGGTGCAAGAAGGTGGCAATTCTTCGGAGATAGAGGTAGAGCCAGAGGAAGGCTATTTCTTCAGCTGGTGGAGCGACTACGTACGCACACCGCGTCGTCATGAGACGGATGTACAAGATAATTTCTACGAGGTAGCTTATTTTGACCCATTTGGCTCTGTCCCCAGTGCAAATTCCTTTGAAAAAGGAGTATTAGGACGCGATGGGAGCGGTTGGAATTCTGACAACGGTGATGAGGATAACGAGGGGACGTGCTCTTGGGAGATATCTGCTAAAGAACCTCGTCCTGGTTACGCCCTAGATGGAGCATGTGCGTTGCTTAATGGTTTTGACTTAACTGACCAAACGTCATTAAAGATCTCACACTTAGTCTCGACTCGCTATTTGTTGGGCGACAATACGAATGAACTAGAACTTAAGTTTGATTACATCTACAAGTCGTCTGCAGACTCGAAATTTACTTGGGCGTATACATTGGATGGTAAGACTTGGGTAAATGGTGCTGAGTTGCCAGACGCAAGTAACAAACAAGAAATTCGCTACACGTTTGCGCCCGCTGCTCTTGCTGGAAAGAAGTTTATTCAGTTCCGTTGGACATACGAAGCAAAGGCAAGTGCCCTTGTAATGGTTGATAACTTCTTGATAGCGCCAAAGAATCCCGCACAGCCTGTTCTTAAGTTCGTAGCACAGCCAGCAGAAGGTGGAAAATTCTTGAAGGGTACACAAGAAGTTACGCAGTACTCAATACCTTATGCGTCAATACCCGAAAATGTGACAGCAGTAGCAAACGACGGCTTCTTGTTTGATGGTTGGACTGATGGTACACGTAAAGCGCGTCGTGTGTTCACAGAACCTGTAATGAAGGATCAGACTTACACAGCGCTATTCCGCAGAAATGACCTATTCCGCCTCTCCTACAGGGCAATAGAAGCCGAAGGTGGTC
>CAUVMY010000206.1:0-3547 GCA_963552845.1 uncultured Bacteroidia bacterium | reverse complement strand
AATACAGCACGCATCGCACCACCAGCCGTAACTCCTGTACCATCTGAAGCAGGTCTGATCATAACTCGCGAACCACCATATCGCGCAGTTTGCTCATGAGGAATTGTGCCATTATGTACTGGAATGCGATATAAATTTTTCTTTGCACTCTCTATCGCTTTAGAAATAGCTACCGAAACCTCGTTTGCTTTTCCTAAGCCATAACCAACCACTCCGTTTTCGTCACCAACAACAACCACGACAGAGAAGCTAGCGGTACGCCCACCTTTGGTAACCTTGGTTACCCGACTTATTGATACCACTCGATCCTTTAAGTCCAAATCCGTAGCACGGATTCTAGCATTACGCTCTACAGACATCCTCTTTCAGCTTAAAAATCTAAACCAGACTCACGTGCAGACTCTGCAAGAGCTTTAACGCGACCATGGTACAAATAACCATTCCGATCAAACACTACTGTTTTAATACCTTTTGCAAGAGCGACCTTGGCAGCAAGAGCACCTACCGCTACCGCTTGAGCAATTCCTGACAAGTGTCCGCGTTCAGCAACTTCCTTATTTCTTGACGAAGCAGAAACAAGCGTAACGCCTTTTTCATCGTCAATAAACTGGACATAAATTTGTCCGTTACTTCTAAACACACTCATCCGTGGACTTGAAGCAGTACCAAAGATCTTCAACCGAGTTCTTTCTTTAATGCGCAAACGACGCGCAGCCTTCAATGACGACATTCTTTCCTACTCCCAACTATTTCGATTGAGCCTTCTTACCTGCCTTACGACGAATTTCTTCGCCCACAAAACGAATTCCCTTACCTTTGTAAGGTTCAGGCGGACGTATTGATCGTAGCTTTGCAGCAACCATTCCCAACAATTGTTTGTCAGGAGAACGAAACGTAACAATAGGGTTACCACGTTTTTCTTGTTTTGCCTCTACCGTAACCTGAGGAGGCATCATAAAGTGTATGTCGTGCGAAAAGCCCAAACTCATTTGTAGTACATTCCCCTGTACTTCGGCCTTAAATCCGACACCGATGAGTTCTTGTTGCAATTCCCATCCCTTAGAAACCCCATATACCATATTATATATGAGAGCACGATACAACCCGTGCAGAGATTTGTGACGTTTTTGTTCAGAAGGACGGGATAATGTAAGTACCGAACCTTCTACATTAACGGTAATGTCTGGATCAACGCGTTGTACCAATTCTCCTAAGGGACCTTTCACGCTTACCACATTGTCTTTCGTCACATTCACAGTGACTCCCGCAGGCAAGTTTACAGGCTTATTTCCTATACGAGACATTTAAAACTTTTTTTTCAGTTTCTATAATACTAATAAACTTCACACAAGACCTCACCTCCGATGCCTCGCAAGCGAGCTTCCTTCTCAGTCATAACACCTTGTGATGTAGAGATGATAGCAATCCCCATATTATTGAGTACACGCGGCAACTCATCAACACCAGCATAACGACGCAACCCAGACCGGCTGACACGATGTAGATTTTTGATCGCATTCGTTCGCGTACGCGGATCAATCTTCATTGCGATCTTGATTAGACCTTGCTTTCCATCATCCTCATATTTATAGTTCAAGATAAACCCCTGAACAAAGAGGATATGAGTAATACTCAACTTAAGTTTGGAGGAGGGGATCACCACAATTCGATGACCAGCACGCACAGCATTACGCACGCGTGTTAAATAATCAGCTATAGGATCGGTTACCATTTACGGATCTATTTCATCTGTACTACCAACTGGCTTTCTTAACTCCAGGAATCAATCCTTGCGAAGCCATTTCTCGGAAAGTGATACGGCTAATACCAAACTGACGTATATAGCCTTTGGGACGTCCAGTAACGCTGCAACGATTATGGATGCGCGTGGCGCTCGAGTTGCGCGGTAGCTTCTGTAATCCAACATAATCTCCTTCAGCAATGAGGCGTTTACGCTTTTCAGCATAACGGGCAACTAAGCGCGCACGACGAACCTCGCGTGCCTTCATAGATTCCTTAGCCATACTAATTCTTTTTGGTTTTAAATGGTATCCCAAACTCTCTCAACAAAGCAAGACCTTCTTCGTCACTCTTTGCACTGGTTACGAACGTTATCTCAATTCCCATCAATTTGGCAATTTTATCGATATCAACTTCTGGGAAAAGGATCTGCTCAGTAATTCCCAAAGTATAATTTCCACGCCCGTCCATTCTTTCTGGCACTCCTTGAAAATCGCGGATACGCGGTAAAGAGATATTTATGAGACGATCTAGAAACTCGTACATGCGCTCACGCCTTAGTGTAACCATTGTACCGATAGGCATATTCTTACGTACCTTGAAAGCATTGATATCTTTCTTTGCACGTGTAATAACAGCATGTTGTCCTGCAATATTGCTGAGGTCATTTTGTGCTTGCTCAACAAGCTTCCGATCCTCAGTTGCACCTTTAACACCTTGGTTGAGGACGATCTTTACGATACGTGGTACCTGCATGGCACTCGTATAGCCGAAATCCTTCATCATTTTAGGCACTATAACTTCTGCATAGTGCTTGCTTAATGTAGGAACGTACTTCATTAACGGATCTCCTTATTAGATTTCTTAGCATAACGCAGCAACTTTCCTTCTTCGTTGCGTCGACGCCCTATACGTGTCGGTTTTCCACTATCAGGATCAATAAGCTGTAGATTGGATACATGGATTGAAGCCTCTCTTCGTACAATACCGCCTTGCGTATTTTGAGCAGACGGTTTTTCATGGTGTGAGACCATATTTACACCTTCCACAATTGCACGATTTTCTTGAGGTAACACTTCTAAAACTCTTCCCTTGTGGTGCTTATAACTACCCGAAATGACGTACACTATATCTCCTTTACGGACATGCAAACGACGCGCCTTACCGTTTTCTTTCTTTTGCATTTCACCAGCCTCAATTACTATAAAACTTCAGTAGCTAACGAAACTAGCTTCGCAAAATTCTCACGTAACTCACGCGCTACTGGACCAAAAATACGTGTTCCGATCATCTCATCTTTCGACTTCTGTAACAAAACACAAGCATTATCATCAAAGCGGATGTAAGAGCCGTCTGGGCGTCGTACCTCTTTTGATACACGTACAACTACAGCTTTATGCACATCTCCTTTTTTCGCAGTAGCATTAGGTATAGCGCTTTTCACACTGACCACGATCTTGTCTCCCAGCGAGGCATACCTACGCTTCGTACCTCCTAGGACTCGAATGCACAAAACCTCCTTAGCGCCACTATTGTCAGCGACAGTTAATCTCGTTTCCTGCTGTATCATTACGCTACCTAGCTCTTTCAATTATTTCAACCAGACGCCAGCACTTCGTCCTACTCAACGGTCTCGTTTCCATAATACGTACAGTATCACCTATACCGCATGTATTTTCTGGATCGTGTGCATAAAGACGAGTTGTACGTTTCACAAACTTACCATACTTGGGGTGACGCACGCGACGCTCAATTGCAACAACTATGGTCTTGTCCATACGATTGCTGACAACGACACCTTGACGTT
>CAUVMY010000205.1:0-3559 GCA_963552845.1 uncultured Bacteroidia bacterium | reverse complement strand
CCAACTTTTGGGGTGCAGTTCAATGACAATGCCCGTTTAGTATCCTAACAATTTCTATTTTGCAACTCTTTCGAGCCAACGTACCATAGACAGCATCACTATCATAGAAAGAGCACAAGCTCCAACGAATACGAGCCAAGTCGCCCAAATAGGGACATTCATATACAGCACGCCTCCAATAAATAGCAACGAATTACCTACGGCGGTAGCTGCCAACCAAGCCCCTTGCATCAAACCTTGCATGTGTGGTGGTGCCACCTTTGAAACAAAAGCCAACCCCAATGGACTAATAAACAATTCTGCCACTGTAAGAATGAAGTATAGACCTACCATAATCCATGGGGTTACCAACATATTACTAACTTCATCGGCACTCATACCAGCTAACGCATCCTTGCTCGGTAAAGCCAAAGAGAACAACATAAGGAACACATACGCAGTTGCAGCAATCCCCATACCTACTGCGATTTTCATAGGTGTAGAAATCGTACGTCCCTTCTTTTTCAACCAACCAAAAAACCACATAATAAGCGGCGTAAGAGTAACGACAAAGAAAGGATTAACACTCTGGAAAATTTCAGCTCCTTTAATCTCGGTAAATCCGAGGTTAATGTGTATCACATCTAAGTTAACGTAGTCACGTGCGAAGAATGTAAGCGAATAGCCATTCTGATGAAAAGAGAGCCAGAAGAAAATCACTACACCGAAAACAGCAAAAAGAGCCAAAACTCGTTGACGTATTTCCTGTGCATCCATCTTCACCTCCTCCGAAGCTACACTACTTTCCTTTGTAGTTACGACCTTCTTACTCGGATCTGGCAAGCCCTTTTTATTTACTACAAAGATTACAAGCGAAACGAGCATCATAACGATGGCAGCCATGAACGCATACTGAAAACCGCGATTGAACACATCAAGATAATCGTTGGCAAACGCAGTAAGATCGGAAAAAGTACGTCCTGATGCAGCAACAGCTTCATTGGCGTAAGTTTGCAACGTGGCTAAACGATCGCCTGCCATAGCCCCTCCTTTTTCTACAATTTCATGACACAGCTCTGGGAGCTTTGCATTGTAAGTAAATCCGTTGTGAAGCAACCACCAGTTGCGAACTCCTATAGCAATGAATGGAGCAAAAAAGCCTCCAATGTTGATAAACATATAAAAGATTTGGAAACCCGATTCCCGCTTCGACGCGTAATTGGGATCATCATACATTTGACCAACCAGAGCTTGTAAATTTCCTTTAAACAGACCATTGCCGAAGGCTATAACCAAAAGACCAAAGCAAGTCAACGTCAAATAGAGCATCTTACTCGGAACAGGGGTAGGAGTAGGAACGGCGATTACTAAGTAACCTACTGCCATTAGGATGATCCCCCACAAAATAGTCTGCTTGTATTTTTTCGTTCGATCTGCAATAATTCCACCTACAAGTGCTAACAAATAGATTGAAGCGTAGAAAGCCGAATAGATGTACCCCGTACTAGTGACATCCAGTCCGAATTTCGACGATATGAAAAGCGAGAGAATCGCCATCATAATGTAAAAACCGAATCTCTCGCCCATATTCGCGAGTGCGGCGGCCAACAAGCCCTTTGGCTGATTTTTAAACATTTCTATTTCACTCTTATTGGTTTTTTGTTTCTTCCCTTACAAATTTAGAATAAAGTTTTGAGTTCTCGTCTCTATGAAATTGCTCGGTCTTTGTAGGCTTCGGAAACACTTACAGCCCCTTGTGCGTATTCGAATTTTCTTCGAAACGACCCAAAACACTCATTCTACTCTTTTACAAAAGCCTTCACGATCTCCTGCTCGCCACAACAAAGACGAAGAAAATAGAGCCCACGGGGTAAATCCTGTACAGCGATCATTTGTTGTGAAGAAATTAGTATACCTGTTTGTAAAGTATAGCCCTGTGCATTAAGTATCTGATAAATAGTGGGATTTATTGTAGGAGTCTGAACCATGAGAAACGTTCGTGCGGGATTAGGAGTTATTCTGACCTGTTGTGCAACATTCTGATGTTCTATCGCTGTTTTCCCCTTCGATTCAGCCAATTGTACGCGGAAAACCACTGGTTTTAAAAGTACGTGCGTATATGGGAGTTTTACCTTTTTATTATTGACGTAGAGTGCATCTATTTTCTCATGTAGCGCTGTGTTATTTTTAAAGGTAATACGTGTCCCGCCAGCCAAGTCGTGCATTCCTGCAGGAAGATTATACTCTTCGCCATCACTTTCCCAATAATCACATATTTCGACACTTACATTTTTCTCAGCGTCACCGAAATTGCCCTCAAGCTGATATGCAACGCGAGCAGGCACAATCTTAAATCTTGCAAAAACTCTATTATTACTAAAATCTTCGACGGCAGCATTAGGGACACGCAAAAGAAATCCCTCTTTCTTGCGTGCTGTAAGAGCAGAAGGCGCTAGTTTAAGAGAAGTTGGATTGGTATGCTCCAAATCCATTAATAGCAGATCATTACAATCGGTAAAAGCATTACGTTCTATTGCGCTGACCCCCTCTCCGAGGTAAATTCTTTTTATCGCTGAGGAGGCAAAAGCTTTCGTTCCTATAGAAAGTACTCCATGCTGGAGCTCTACCTCCTTTAGATTTTTATTAGCAAAGAAGGCGTTGTCAGCAATCCAGAGATCCTGATCAAATGCTAGTTTTAACTTTACCATATCGGACACACAACCAACAACTTCTTGCTTACGTCGGTTAATATAAATTCCATTCACATTTTCATATGTGTATGGTGCAAAATTGGCTTGAATGTTAAGAGCTCCTGTCACGCGTACAATAGTATTCTTAGGTGTTAATTCATTCCCATTGATCAGAAGCTTTGTGCATTCATGCTCTGGGGCTGGTAGAAGTTCAAGCATTAACTCGTCCTCACAGTGCACAATGGCGTGATTATCTAGTGTAGTATCATCACTTGTACGGATAGAGATTTGACCATTGCCTGTTACTTCATAGGTAAGTTCCACGGGATTTGGGGCGGCTAATATAGCTAGGCGACTATTGCGTAAGAGTACAAACGAAAGTTCACGCTCAAGCACAGGCGGATTGTCATCTAACTGTAGCCCTGTAACTGTATAGGCTTCTCCAGAACTTACTTTTATCGTCAGAGGTGTTCCATGCTCTACGCGATAAGTAGTAGAATGTGTTATTTTCTCGTCGTTAATTGTAAGTGTGCATGAGAGCGGAAGTTCTATTTGTAATAGATTGAATAATGTTGTCACTTCTGCATCAATCTTAATATCCTCATGTAGCATTAAAAGGAGTGGGAAAGTAGGTAAGGGATATTCTACGGTATTGATGGAAAGCTTAGTTAGACGCTCTGAGATTTTCCCACGGAAGTTTATGGAACATTTTGTATTGTAGGGTAGCCCTGTTTCGAGTGCCAGTCGCGTTCCATTTTCATCGAGAATCTCTAAATACTCTGCAGCGATTTCAGACAGCGTTATTTTACATAGTTTAGGCATTAAGGTCGCCTTTATTGTCAAGCTTGATGGAACTACTAATTTGTGAGGAAACTTTGTGACTGAGACTC
>CAUVMY010000204.1:0-3621 GCA_963552845.1 uncultured Bacteroidia bacterium | reverse complement strand
GTCGCAAAACTCGGCCAGTGCCACTGCTATAACTGCACTACCGCGGAGGTTCCGCACACCTAAACGAGGGGGGGGGAAGTCATGGGATTTGATGCACGCGTACGCTATACGAAGATGGTCATACGTGAGAACTTCCTCTCACTGCTTGAGGAAGAGCCTATCAACAAAGTGACCGTCAAGGCTATATGCGACGGCGCCCAGATAAACCGTGCAACGTTCTACCGCCACTACCTCGACGCCTTCGATCTTCTCGATCAGCTGGAAGAAGAACTCCTGTCGGGTCTGAGAGAAGCTATGGCCCACTTACTCGAGCAGGGGTCTGAGAACACGCTCGAGCAGATCCTAACCATGATGAAGGAAAACGCAAGCCTTTATGGCACGCTGGTAAAGCACGGGGATCCCGGCCTTCCCCACAAGGTGTTCAAAGCCTGCTATGGAGCCACATCCGAGTACATCGCAGATCGGTACCCTGCGCTCTCGGAAGAACGGCGTGCGTGGCTGTACTCCTATGTGGCCCAAGGGGCTAGTGGTGTGCTCGAATGCTGGATTGCCGAAGGTATGCACGACGATCCTAAGGAAGTCGCCGCGTTCATAGAGCGCCTGATAGAAAGCAATCTGACGGCGCTTTAAATCATCCTTTGTAATTTTGAAGCAAGGTAAGTCGAAGTAGTCTCCTGGATAGAAGCAAGTTCTCTCCTACTCTTCCTGAAAAGTCCATTTAATGTTCCATTCCAGCACTTTATAATTTGGCACATAATTTGACTGTCGGATTAAATTTCTTGACTCTAACGCTAATAAGGTTATAAGAAGAAAACTACATATATTGGTCCAGATATGACTTATTGAACAGCAAGATTTTCATGAACGAGTTTCCTCTCTAGCCCAATGGTGAAACTTCAGACAATTAACAGTATGCTAAAGATTCATTATCTGACGTTTCTTAACGTCAAACTCCTCTTGAGAGAGAATACCTACATCGAGTAGTTCCTTGAGCTTCTTTACAGCGTCAATTTGCTCATCCAAAGTCCTTTGATTCTCACCCGCAGAGGTAGCTTCAGCCATACCTGAAGCTTGCCCCTGAAAGATCTGGCTGTTTTCAGTTTCGGGAATAACATCTTGACTTGTTTTTCCTTTAAACTCTTGAAAAGCACTTATTGCTTCCGTGACAATGTTCGCAACGCCTTGCACTCGAGCGGTCTTTGGCGTAGTAACGGTAGAAACTATGTCCGCAAACGGGCTTGCTATCTCTGCAACATCTTGAGCTATGGGCTTAGCGGTACCAAGCACATTATGAATCTGTTCCCTAATTGACTTAGAGACACCAACTGCCTCTGGATCGAACCCCTTCGCCTCACCGATGAGCAACTTGTTGACAGACTCAACCAGTATCTGTGCCTCATTGATACGTCGGGTTCTTTCCGCCCTATCATATATCGGCAAAACGAACTGCTCACTCCCATCAGCGAACTCAAAGTCGATACATATGTCTCTGCTTGTAGACGACAATTTGTAGGCGCGGACTTGAGCTAGCCCATTGTAAACCTTGATATCTGTCACGGATCTGCTGAATGTCTTGACTTTCTTCGAGAAGGAACCTATTTCGCATGCAAACAACAGCCGCGCATTTGTAAGAATGAGATTGCCAGTATAACAACGCTCGCCTACGCTCGCCATCTTATTCGCAATAGACTTAAACGCATTCATATCTTTGCTCTCGACGGTCGCTGCAGCAACATCCTCGTCAAGCTTGCCCGTAAATTTTGCATCTAGTACCCGAACTAGTACTGCTTCATCTGGTTTCAAATCGACGTTAATCATCTTTTTCTCCTAGCCCATATCAACAAGATGGAGCACACACTTCCTTGATGCCTTGTATTTTCCGCGAACTGAAATATCAATCTCGGTTCTATGCTATCTACAAGGCTAACGAGCATCATTGCCGAATATTGTATCCCCAAAGACGATTAAAATCCTTTCAAGAATCCGCAACAACATATTAATCGATTTTGCTAATTTGTAATTTCATTACAATACTCTTAAGGCTTAGTACAATGTATTACAAATAAGTGTACCAACCACAAGAAAGCTTCGTGATGTAATTCGTTAAATTTGAATAAAACTATGACGTCTCGCCCACCATCCGATCCCTTTGGTATCACGCGAGAAAGATAGCCGTTGGCATAGAGAAGATCGGCTACGGGTTGCTCCATGTCATCACAGTCGAAACCTAAAACTTTATCCCTGAGACGTTCGATGTACTTGTCATAAGAAGCATAGCGAATTTCCTCCGTAGTATTATCATCCATCGATACATTATGTACAGGTACGTCCACAGTATCTGGAGCGGATGTAAGTTTGAAAGCCCATTCAATATCGATCATGACCTCAGCACTTGCAATAAAGATGACCGATATACTTTCAAACGAATTCTCGGATGAGGCAACGAGGTTATCATACTTCGCCATGACCTCCCCCATATTACGTCCCGTGAGTAGCGTGTTCCTTGTTCAGGGCGCGATTCGATGCTTTTGGAATAATGACTTTGCAATTCCCTCTAAGAAAACACCTATGCGATCATTCGCATTTTGCCCGTTAAAACAATCGTAAATGGCTTTGGTAACTCTCGCCTATTCTGAATCAGCGATTAAATCCGCACCTCTCAAGTACCTTGGAAACATTAACGATTTTGATTTGATGGTCCTCCATCTGATCAATATCAACTGACTTCAAGAATGATGATGCTTCAGCACATAAAGCCTCACAAAGCGTTAGAACATCCACACAGACGTGCACATGATGAACCGGTACTTTGCCATCATAAGGGTCTGTATAGATCTCACCGTAGCTGTTGCAGGCATTTACCATTAATTCGAAGCAATAATCGTACTTGCAACCAGGTGCGATGTCGCCGTGCTCGAACCTAACATCATCGTTAGAGGCGTGCAACACCTCACACCTTAGCTGATAACACATATCTGCATTGAAATATGCATGCAGTGCTTTACCGCTTTCATCGAAACCTGTATGATCAGCAAATCGGTGCTCTACGTAATCCTTAAACCAAGTCATATATTGCTTCTTTGATAGACGACGTCCTCGGTTATTCACCATGTCTGGATAGGCAATCGATCCGCATACGTCAGGCAAGGTTAGTGCAAGCGCAAGAGCAGGTATCCAGCATTCTTTTTTGAGCGCGTCTCTAATTGAGTCAATTACTTCAAACAATTCTGTTTCCCTCCCTTGACGCACTCTCTTTGCGTTCGTAGTCGGTTTAGGCATCGAGTGGCATTCCTAAATCGGCGGCTTTTCTCTTAAAGGCAGGCTTATTCGCTTCGGAGCAAAATCAAGTCCAAATTTGTATGTAAATCACAATAGCCCTGCCTTAGTCTCTATACTACCTCTTTACCCCGGGGGCTATGGGATCAACCTTGGGTGACCTCTTCAAGCTTCCTGCATACCAGGCTGTAGTAAATCTTGTACATCACGGGCTACCTGTCATTTTGTCCAATGGGCGCTGCCCCACGAGTTTTATAGACGATGACGGGCAGGATAACCATAATTGAGTTTTCCACAACCTCAAGGTTGGATACCTCTAATTCATCGCGGTAAACCCCCTAATGC
>CAUVMY010000203.1:0-3622 GCA_963552845.1 uncultured Bacteroidia bacterium | reverse complement strand
AACCACTGTTGTACGCAGCGTACTACTTGGAGTTAGAAAGGTTTATAAAACCACGCTCATAAAAGAGCGATAGCTGATGCCCATAAATACGCAATACCCCGTTTACACGTCCTGAAAGATCGTAACGATTGCCAAGATCTTCAGAGAGATTCATCTTCACACTTTTAGCAGATCCTGTACTTTTCCAACCTGCTACTGCAAATGAGAACATGCCTCCAACGCCTGCAAAAATCCCCGTCTGCCCGATAGTAAGCGGCAGATTGATCATCATCGGGATATCAATGTAGAGCAAGGAAGACGATTGTGTGTTAACTGCGCCCTTAACCTTTGCACCGCGCATAGCCAATTGCATGCTAGGCTCGAACTCAAACGAGAGTTCGGGAATATCTACAATAGCTCCTATTCCACCGTGAAAACCTACGACAGAGTTTGCACTATAAGCACGATTGTCTAAACTAAAGGATTGGAATGTAATCCCTGCACGAATGAAAGTCGAGATGGCATTCTGTGCTTTTACCCAAGCGATGCTCGCCGCAAAGGCGAAAATGAGGACTATGTACTTTTTCATCATTTACTTTGTTATCCGTTTCCTTTTCAAACGTTAGAAAACAGAAAACGTTGTAGTCTGATGTAGGCAAATTTGTAACGTGCTATTCCTTAACCGCTTTTAGAAAGCAGAAAACGCAGCCGTTCAGGATTGGCACGCGTCATGGGGCTTTCGGGGGGAAGTGGCTCTTTGCCCGATGCAAAGTTCTCAAGGACGGTGCGCGAGATAATTACTTCGTTTGTTAGCTGCGTCTCTGGGGCACGCTGATTCCACGGGCATGCCTCTTGGCAGCAATCGCAGCCGTACGCCCAGCCACTTAGCGATGCTTCTTCTTCCGTTGTCAGCTCTGATTTCTTTTCAATGGTTAGATAGGAGATACACTTCCGCGCATCTACTAAGCCTTTTCCTAAAAGAGCACCTGTAGGGCAGGCGGCTACACAGCGGTTGCAGTTACCACACCGATTGCGTACAGGCTGTTCTGTGGCTTCTAAGTCAATATCCACCACGAGTGAGCCAATAAAAACGAACGAGCCTAAGCGAGGCGATATGAGTAACGAATGCTGTCCAATCCACCCCAGTCCGCTACGCATAGCCCAGTAGCGGTCAAGAAATGGAGCAGAATCTACAAAGGCGCGACCACTCACCGTACCACACGCCTCGCGTAAAAGTTCGAGCAAGCGATAAAGGCGTTCTTTCAGGATAAGATGGTAGTCTCGCAATACGGCATAGCGCGACACCTTAGGAGCTGACGACCATACTCCTTTGCCCTCCAGTTTGTAGGACAATAAAGCAGATATAATAGACTTTGCTCTTGGTACAAGTGATGTAGGATCGAAGCGCTTTTCAAAATTACGCTCTAAGTAGCTCATCTCGCCATGATACCCCCGTGCCAACCACTCGAGGTATTTTTCTTGCCCGTCTGTGACGGGGGCTGCTTTCGAGACTCCCACTTCATCCAATCCTGCCAATAGGGCAAGATCGTGCAGACAAGAGAAAGAAAGCACGATGAGAAATGGTTTAGTGAGTACCTTTTTTCTATAGCATGCCGAGTTCCAACTTCGCTTCCTCGCTCATACGTTCTTGCGTCCACGGTGGGTCAAAAACGAGTTCTACCGACACCTTCTCAACGCCTTCAATGCCAGCAACGGCATCTTTTACTTCGTTCATGAGATCTTCTGCCACAGGACACCCAGGTGCTGTAAGTGTCATAACGATCATTACTTCACGTTCATCGGTCACTTCCACGGCATAAATAAGCCCGAGGTCGTAGATGTTGCATGGAATTTCGGGGTCGTAGATGGTTTTAAGCACTTGTACCAAATCGCATTCAATATCAAATATCTCTCGCATGGTAGCCTCTCCTCTTTTTACAAATTACGACGCGCATAATCGCGAATTTGTTCAACCATTGCCACCAGTCCGTTAGCTCGTGTAGGCGAAAGATGTTCGTGTAGACCGATTTTATCGAGCACGTAGAGTTTGGTATCTAGGATCTCTCTCGGAGTATGTCCATCGTAAATGCGCAGAAGTAATGAGACGATCCCTTTGGTGATTACCGCATCGCTATCTGCCCGAAAATGCAGAAGATCTCCCTCCTTACTACAATCTATCCAGACCCGACTCTGGCAGCCCCGTATTAGGTTTTTATCCTGTTTTAGTTGCTCATCTCCCGCGGGGAGTGTTTGCCCCATATCAATGAGTTGCTGGTATTTATCGAGCCAGTCCTCGAGGTATTCAAATTCGGAGAGGATCTCCGCCTGTGTCTCTTCTATTGTCATACTTTAACCCTGCTTGTCTCTCAAAAATACAACAGAAATAGGGAATTGTTTGCGTGCAGGCGATACGCATTTTTATACGGCGTAAACATTTTCTCTTTTTCCCTGCAAAAAAGGCAGCACTACACCTTTGTAGTACTGCCTTTTATTTGTTTGTCTATATGCGTTATTCTTTTACTAATCTCTCTGTTTTCCTAGTATTGTTGTTAGCATGTAAGCGTAAGAAATAAAAGCCTGATGGCAATTCTGAAGTGTTAAGTTGATTAGTACCGCTAAGTACTTTTCCCGTTTTAAGTACTATTCCTTGTGTGTTTAATAATTCATATACTAAGCTCTGGTCGGTCTGATTATCTATCTGTATCAAATCCTTGAACGGTTTCGGTGTTACAACCACCTCTTCCCAAAACGCTTCTTCTATACTTGACGGTGGATTATTGCCGTCGCACGAATATTTTCCAGTTGTTGCAGGAATAGGCTTGTCATTATTAAAACACACTTTCCATAATTTCGAGACTGCATTGTTCTTATTCGTTGCCAGAACCGTCTCTTTGGCGGGATCCTTATCATTAAAAAGAGGTGCGATAGTTCCCGCTTTATTTGAAGCATTCCGATCGGGCAATGAACAAAAGAGCTTATCCCACGCTTCTGTAGAGAAATTGTTGTTTGAGCAATATAGCTGTATTAGATTTACATTCTTGCTTACATCTAGAGTTGTAAGTTGATTGTCGCGACAAAGTAAATCCACCAAATCTGTATTATTTGTTACATCTAACACTTTTAGCTCCATATTTCGACAAGCCAGAGTTTTCAGTTTCGTATTCTTACTAACGTCGAGTGTCTTTATCGGGTTATCGTAGCAGAACAATGCCTCGAGTTTTGTTAGCATTGAAACATCAAGCGTTTCTATCTTGTTGCTGTAACAACGCAATTCCGTCAGCTCCGCATTCTTGCTCAGATCAATACCCGTAAGATTTCCGCCATTCTGACGACAGATGAACAAACTGACGTTACCGTAGATTGTCATCGTTGTAGCATCATCAGCAACTTGAAAGCTGGCTTCATCACTCTTTGTCGTTCCAATGACCACGGTTTCTTCCTTACTACCGCTGACCACTTTTACCGAAGTATTCGCCTCATTCGCTGCAAACTGGAGTTTGATTTTAGCACCTGCTTTTACAGTAAGCACTATCGAACGTTCCATATTCTGTGCGGCACTTCGTAACGGATAGGAACAAAAAACGGTGGCAGCTATAGCCACTAGCATCCATGATACAACTCGTTTCATCCCAAATAAGTGTTT